>CAZNRF010000150.1:0-7859 GCA_964575075.1 uncultured Spirochaeta sp.
CGGCAAAGCGAATTCCCATATAGGTGAGGGGCGTAATCTGCGTCAGGATCAGCTTCGAGGCGACGAAGGAGACTCCCCAGAAGATCATCGTCAGGAGCATCGCTCCTTGTACGAGTAACGCGTGTGGTTTCATCGGTGTAGGCGAGTGTAGCCCGGTGATGGATTGCCTCACAAGCCGTGAAGGGCGACAATAGAGGAATGAACCAATACCAATGGCCCACACACGGACACATCACCAGCCGTCTGATCTACGGGTGTATGACCCTTGGCAGCGCTCACGTTGCGGAGGATCGCGCCTTTGCTGCACTTGATGCGGCCACGGAGGCGGGGATTACCGCTTTTGATCACGCAGATATCTATGCTGGAGGGGCTTCGGAGACCGTATTCGGGAGGTGGCTTGCCGAGCACCGGGAACTGCGGGAGGACATTCTGATTCAGTCCAAGTGCGGCATCCGCCCCGGAGATCCGGTGATGTACGATTTCTCGCGCAATCACATCGTTACGTCCGTAGAGGGTATACTCTCCCGGTTGGGTATCGAATACCTGGATGTACTCCTGCTCCACCGGCCGGATCCGCTGGTTGAACCGGAGGAAGTTGCCGATGCCTTTGATTACCTGTTTCGCAGTGGAAAAGTTCGCTCCTTTGGGGTCAGCAACCATTCCCCGCTGCAGATCGAGCATCTCCGGGCGGTTCTGGATCATGAGCTGGTGGCTAACCAGCTCGAAATCAGTCTCGCTCATCCCGACATCATCACCGCGGGCACAGCCGTCAACCAACGGGAGCCGGCGATGGTGATGCGAGCGGGGGAGGTGATCGACTACTGCCGGCTGAACAGCATTACCCTGCAGGCCTGGGGCCCGTTAGCGCAGGGAAAGTACTCCGGGGATGAAACGAACGCTCCCGCCTCAGTAGTTACGGAGATCGCGCAGCGCTATGGCGTGAGCCGGGAGGCGATCGTGCTGGGGTGGATCATGCGGCATCCCGCGCCGATTCTTCCGGTTATCGGTACCACCAACCCCGCCCGAATCGCCGCGTGTGCCGAGGCGGATACGGTGATTCTCGATAGAACCGACTGGTTTCGGCTGCTCCAGGCGGCACGGGGAACGGGCATGCCCTAGCCGACAGCTCCGGGCGCGCACGAGGGCTTACAGCAGGCTGTCTACCTCATGCTGCATTACCCGGCGCAAAAACGCGTAGAGCTTGCTCCGGGCCCGACTATCCTCGATCGGATCAAACATAATTACCGAGACGGTTCCGCCCGGAGATGATCGCGTGCCTTTGATCGTGCCCCCTACGGAGAGAATGCTGCCCCACAGGCGGAGCTGGATATCGGGGAGGACCGTCCCCGGTCCGAAGTCGGTCTTCAGCAGACACGCCATGCCTGCCTCACTGATGTCGAGAATTTCTCCGGTTACGCTGCTGCTTCCGGCAGTCGCGTGGAGGGTGCCCTTTCCCTTGGGAACCTTCACCCGCACAAACCGCCGGTCACCCCGCGCCTCTACCGCTTCCAGGGCCTTAATCACGATGCGCGCGCTCTTCTGAAACCCCAGTTCCAGAATGACGTATCCGCAGGTGGCCCCCAGGTCCATGAGATAGTGTTTTGCCAGATCAGGGTTGGCGTCATAGGAGAGAATGCCGACCTCCGCGCCGTGCTGCTCCTTCCCGTTGATCACCGCCCGAACGATCTGTTCCAGTGCCGCCGGCGGCAGATGGGTATCGATATTGAAATACACCACGGAATCAGGAAACGCTCGCAGTACCGCGTTGATTTTTCGGTGATCCTTCACGATCGCCGCCTCGTACTGGGCGGTTACCAGGAAGTGAATCATCTGTTCCTGGACGACGCTGGGCGGGTTCACGAAGAGTACCCTCCGGCCGCCGGGTCTTCCTGACCGACGTCGGGGGGTGGGGTTTTTCTCCGGGCCGGCGTTACTGCTCACACACTGCTCCTCTTATCCTAGTGTGACGCATTCCGGAATTTATTTCTACGAAGCATACTCGGACCCGGGGCGGACCCGGGTCGGTGCCGGACACCCAATCAGCGAGATGCGGCGGCGCCCCATAGCTGGCGAAGACGCGCGTCCCGTCCGCAGCCGGTGCGATACGTTCGATAACGGATCGGGTTTTTGAGGTAGTAGTCCTGGTGGTACTCTTCGGCCACGTAGAACTCCTCGGCAGCCATGACTTCGGTAACGACCGTTCCCCGCAACCGACCGGACTCCTCCAATTCAGCCTTGCTCGCTTCCGCCGCTCGGCGCTGCTCGCTGGTGCGGTAAAAGATCCCGCTGCGGTAACTGGACCCGCGATCGCAGAACTGCCCCCCGGCATCGAGGGGATCGATATTTACCCAGAAAACGTCGAGCAACTCTTCATAGGAAATCTCCTCCGGGCGGTAGACAACGATGACCGCTTCGTAGTGGCCGGTGTCGTTGCGCACCACCTGGCGATAGGTGGGGTTCTCTACCGTCCCCCCGGTATATCCGGAGATCGTTTCCACTACCCCCGGGAGCTCATCATAGGGTGGTTCCATGCACCAGAAGCACCCTCCGGCCAGAACCGCCGCTGCTTCATCGTCCTCCAGCGAGGAAAAATCGAAGGCCGGCTGCTGGGCAAACACCGGAGCGCTCAGCGCCACACATACCGCAAGGGCGGTTAATAATCTGACATGCGTTCTCATGTACCATAAGATACTACCAGTTACCGTACAAACGTCCAGGTGCGATCATCTGAAAGGTCCGGGGCAAACCGGTAGCCATCGTCTTCATAGCTTTTGAGATCCTCCGGTTCGGTGATGTGGTTTTGCACCAGGTACCGCGCCATGCGTCCCCGTTGACGTTTGGCGTACACACCGATCGTCCTCAGACCTGCGGTTCCGCGATCCTTGAATACCGGGGTAATCACCGGCCGGGTCAGTACCGCGGAGGGAACCGCCCGCATGTATTCCTGGGAGGCGAGATTTATGAGCGCGGCACCCTGGGAGGTGTCGCTCTCCTCCTCCAGGCGGGCGGCGATACGGGACCCCCAGAACTCGTACAGATTTGTCCCCCGCGGGTTTCGCAGACGACTGCCCATCTCCAGCCGGTACGGAAGGATAAGATCAAATGGACGCAGTAGCCCGTACAGGCCGGAGAGGATGCGCACATGCTCTTGGGTAAAGGCGATCTCGTCAACGTTGAGCTCCGCCGCGTCCAGTGCGCGGTAGACCTCCCCGCGGAACGCGAACAGCGCCTGCCGCGCCTCTCCGGGGGTGTCGTGCTTGCTCTGGCGCCATGACTCGAAGCGCTGGGCGGTGAGTTGGGCCAGTTCACCGTTTATGCGCATGAGCGCGCCGATCTCATCCGGTGAGAGGCGGGTCGCCGTGTCCGCCAGCTCTCCCGCCTCGGAGAGAAAGTGCGGTTGGGTGTACGTATCGATCGGTGGGGCGGACTCGAAGTCCATCGTCTTGGCCGGCGAGAGCAGCGCGATCATTCCCGGTCTCCTCGCTCAGCACGGTCGAAGATCTCAAAGAGTTCTCCTGCCGTGACCGTCTCGTCCGTAGTAGCGAGGGTGGTGCCGTCCCTGCCGATAAGCACCACCGCAAACTCGCGGCCGCCCAACTCCAGCTCCTCCGCGGCGTGGTCCACATCGTAGGAGATCGGGTCGACATCCAGTACCTGAATATCACGCGCGGTTACCCCACTCCACTCGGTTGAGAGAGCGAGATTCACCACGAAGGGCCGATCGTCATTCTGGTCTCGGGAGAAGACCACGATAACCGGATGTTCCCCACGAAACCGGTCAAGATCGATTTCCTGGGCTGACAGTGCCGAGACCACAACGTTCAGGACGACGGCCGCGGCGAGTATGCGACGATAGCGGTATTTCACGCGATCAGGGTACCGACTTACCCCGCCGGAGGCAAGTTGGGGCTGTATACACAAACATGTTGCGGCAGCCCCGCACTGGACAGACCCTGAGCTTTGCGCGACCATATTCGTATGCTACGCGCCCTCGTCACCCCTGTTCTGGTGGTCTTCCTGTGCCTTGGTACCGTGCCGGCAGCGGCGCAGCCACTACCGGAAGCTCAGCGACGTCTCCTGCCCCTCGGGCTTGAAGTGGAAGGACGGCCGGTGACGCGCCCGGAAGATGTGCTTTTTTACGGCCCTCGGGTTCCGCGGGTGCACCGGCACGGTCTGGACCCCGTTTCGGAACGGCATTTTTTTGAGATCGCCGGGGATGAGGAGGCTGCCCGCCGTTCCCGCAACCACCGAGCCATCAATATCACGCTGAGTACGCTGTCGATCCTGGGCTTTTTCTCCGGGCTGGCACTGTTCGGGGCGGCTGATGAGGTTGATCTGGGACTGTTCGGCCTACCACCGGAGACGCAGGGCCGCGTCTTGAGTATCGGCCTGGTCGGCGGCAGCCTGGTGCCCGCTACGTTGGCGATGCTTCGCGGAAACCACTGGGCCCCCCTGGAGTATAGCTACCAAACGATGCGCGCACACAACGAGGCCGTACGCGAGTAGCGGCGGCCGGCAAATGAAGCCGTACGCGAGTAGCGGCGGCCGGCAAATGAAGCCGTACGCGAGTAGCGGCGGTTGCAGCTCGTCTGGGACGCTATTCCCAGAGCAGGGTACGCACCAATTGCCGGCGTTGCTCCTCCGGCCCCCACAGCTCCTCGAGTCGACCGTCGCGACCACACAGGCGGCGATAGTAATCGTAACTGACCGGTCGTTTCTGGTAATAATTCTGGTGTTCGTCCTCTGCTACCCAGAACGTCTGCAGTGGTAAGACCGGCGTGACCAGCGGCTGATCCCCCAGGTGATCAGAGCGATCGAGTGCTCCACGGCCTGCGCGGGCAAGCTCCTCTTGCGCCGGATTCGCCACGAAGATCGCGCTTCGATAACTACTTCCGTAATCACAGAACTGTCCCTCGTCGTTGGTAGGGTCAATGTTGGCCCAGAAAACTTCCAGTAATCGACGATAGGTGACGCGGCTCGGGTCATATACCACCAGAACGCTCTCGTAATGCCCCGTTTCGGTGTAGGTCACGATGCGGTAGGTAGGATTGTCATAGGTGCCGCCGGTATAGCCCGCAATGGTGCGCACTACCCCATCTAACTCATCGTAGGGCGGCTCCATACACCAAAAACATCCCCCGGCGAACACGGCGATTTCGTAGTTCGGCGGAACCGACTCTCCGTTGAAGGCGGGCACCGCCGGGCCCTCGGCGATTGCAATGCCCGCAAAAAGCACGGCGACAAGAAGAAAACGATGGTGAGCTGTGACGATCATCTGCCGAGAAGATACTGCCGGTGCGATCGTCCGTGAAGTCCGCTGCGTTATCGGGCGTTTAATGCATGGTATGTCGCGAGGAATCGCTCATAGTACTCGTTCACCCACGGGGCCCGCACCGGCGCTTCCGGGAAAAAGGGCGGAGCGTCGGGAGGCGTCTCGCCAATCATTCGGGCAGCCATGAGCGCTGCTCCCCTGGCGGAACTGTCCGCCTGTTCGGAATAGAGCAGGGGCCGTTGGAGGATCATCGTCAGGATACGACGCCACTCCGCAAACCGGGCGCTTCCACCGACGAGCCGAATTTCACCGGTCGGCCGGCGGCCCTGTTCGAGCGTCTCGAGGCCAAGACGAACGGTGCACGCCACTCCGAGAAGCGCTGCCCGTGCCATATCGTCATTGTCGTCGGATCGTGAGAGACCGACCCACGCGCCGCGAGCCCTAGGGTTCATGAAGGGGGTGCGCTCTCCTGACAGGTGAGGGAGAAACATCAACTCCCCGGGGTCGTCGGTAGTCGTGCCGGCGAGGCGGAAGTAGAGATCCGACCAGGAAAAGCCGAGACGATCCCTGACCCATTCCAGCGCTAACCCGCCGTTCAGCATGGCGGCCACCTGAAACCGGAGATCGCCAGTAGCGCCCTCGAAGAGGTTGAGTGACGAGACGGGTGGCAACCTCCGAGCCGGATCCACCGCACGGCTCACCTGCGCAGCGGTGCCGACGGAAATCTGTGCGACTCCGGGATCAACGAGGTTGGTCCCGTACATAGCGGCGGGGGTGTCCCCGGCGCCGATCGCAACCGGGACTCCGGCGGGTAACCCGTAACGAGCGGCCGCTTGGGAGCTGACGGTACCGGCTCGGTCGGTACTGGACTTAATCGGCGGCAGCAGTCCGGGTGAAATACTGAACCGCTCCAGTAACCGTCTATGCCAGTCACGGTTAGAAAAACTGTAGAGAAGACTCCCACTGGCGTCGGAGTAGTCAGTTGCGATCTCTCCCGTAAGCTCCGCCCGGATATAGTCTTTCGGAAACAGAATGTGATCGGCCGTCTCGACGACGCCTGGCTCGTGATGCTGCAACCACAAGAGGGTCGGTCCCGCCATTCCCGCTGCGGGGACGTTCGCAAGATCGCTCCTCATTTCCGACGGCAGCCGCTCGTATTCAGACAGATAGTCGGCGCTACGTCCATCCGACCAGAGTATCCCGGGACGCAGCGGGGTGATGTTGCCATTGGCGGTGCGTTGAACCGGCACGATCCCATGCATTTGGCCGGACAGTCCGATTGCCTCGATCTGTGAAAGGTCACCCAGATCAGACAGAGCCGCGTGAAGCCCGCGACTCCATTCGATAGGTGCGGTCTCCGAGCGCCGCGGTGCCGGGGCGTCTACCGGGTAGGTATGGCTTGCCGTCATCTCCTCACCGGCATGATCGAGAAGCATAACCTTGACGGAGCCGGTTCCGAGATCGATTCCAAGGTACATCCTGGTATTATTCCGGCACGTTTCGGTGGCGGAACCGCTCGATCAGCACGGCGATGACGATCACCACTCCCCGCACCACGAGTTGCCAGAAATAAGAGACGTTCATCAACGTTAGACCGTTGTTGAGTACTGCGATAATGAGGGCACCGACAAGAGTCCCTACTACGCTGCCCATGCCGCCGAGAATACTTGTTCCGCCAAGGATAACCGAGGCGATCGCATCGAGTTCGTATCCGTTACCGAGGAGCCCTGATGCGCTGTACAACCGACTGGCGGTCATCACACCACCCAATCCTGAAAGCAGTCCGCTCATCGCATAGACAAAGACGATGATAAACTTCACGTTGATACCGGTAAGTCGGGCGGCCTGTGCGTTTCCTCCTACCGCGTAAATTCGTGTTCCCAGGACCGTCTTCTTGAGAATAAACCAAATCAACGTAACTACCACCAGGGCGATCACCGCCAGCCACGGTACGGGGCCGAGGTAGGAGTTACCGATCCATGCGAAGTTGAGATCATTGTTGATCAGCGTAGTTCCGTCGGCCAGCAGGTACGCAGCGCCCCGGAGGGCGGTCATGCTCCCGAGGACCACAATGAAGAACGGCAGTCTCACGTAGGCGATCAGGAATCCGTTGAGCGCGCCGAATGCCATTCCTGCCAGGAGGGGAATGACGATTGTGAACGGTTGTAACGCCGGGTTCAGAGACACCATCAGGCTGATTACGGCGGTGGTCGCCAAGATTGAGCCTACCGACAGGTCGATTCGGGCGGTGAGAATGACGAGGGTCATACCGGCCGCCAGAACGATGTTTATCGACGCCTGCCGCAGAATGTTCATGAGATTGTTCGGTCGCAAAAAGTTGCCGTTGAGAACCGCGAACAGGATTACGATGATAACCAGTATCGGTAGAATACCGAGACTTTCCCAAATTGCAGAGCGCTGCTGTTTTGCAAGTTCCGGTTTCAAATTCATGAGATTCACTCTCCTTTCTGAGATCAGCCTGTAAAGGAATAGTCCGGTTCTCGGACTCCGGTGGCCTAGGCCATGATCGTCCCCTGGTTGATGCGCGACCTATCTGTGATATCCGTGGTAATTCGGCCTTCGCGCA
>CAZNRF010000151.1:0-7817 GCA_964575075.1 uncultured Spirochaeta sp.
ACGCCGGCGTCATAGGATAGCCCCACCAGTCCTACCATCATAAACGCGGAATAGGTCGTGGCGGCGTAGGTCATCGCGGAGACGACCCATCCGATCGCACCGCCGCCTACGAAATACTCGCTCTGAGATCGATTTTTGCGCATAACCGCCAGGGAAACTCCCGTACCGGCTACCGCGTAGAGGCCCAGCAACAGATAAAACCCGTTCACCCGGTGGAGAATACTGATAATTGTACTCATCGGGAAGCGCCTGGTGTTGTCGGTTGTTGACCGAACAATATCGCTCCCGTACACTTCACAGCCTATGTCCGCCTATATCCGCGCGTTAGCCTCCTATACTCCCGATCGGGTTGTCACCAACAACCAGCTCGCTGAGACGATCGATACTTCCGATGAGTGGATTCAGTCTCACACCGGAATTCGGGAGCGACGTATCGCCTCCGCCGACCAGGCCGCCAGTGACCTGGCCGTGGCTGCCGCCAACCAGGTTCTCTCCCGGGCGGGCGTCTCTGCCGGGGAACTGAGCCTCGTCATTGTTGCCACTTCAACCCCGGATTACGCCAATTTTCCCTCGGTAGCGTCGATCGTACAAGATCGGATCGGCGCCGCCCACGCCGGAGCGTTCGATGTGGCCGCCGGGTGCACCGGGTTTGTCTACGCCCTGGAGGTGGCTCGCGCTATGGTGGCGGCGGCATCTCCGTCCGCCGGCGCTGCACGGGTGCTGGTTATCGGGAGTGAGGTCCTCACCCGCATTACCAACTGGGAGGATCGCAATAGTTGCGTACTCTTTGGGGACGGAGCCGGCGCGGTCATTGTCGAATCCGGCGGCGGTGAGGCGGTGCATGAGGTACTGGGGAGCTGGCTCCAGTCAAAGGGGAGTGGCGATACGGCGTTAATTCGCCCCGTTGGTGGCACGAGGACTCCCTACGATCCACAGCTTCACACTCCGGCAGATATGACGATTCACATGGACGGACGCCGAGTTTACCTGTTTGCAGTGGACGCCCTGGTTCGCTCGATCGAAACGCTCTGTCGCGTGCACAACGTCGACGTCCATGACCTGGACTGGATTGTGCCGCACCAGGCGAATGCGCGAATCATAGACGCTGCCGCCAAGCGGATCGGACTTCCCCGGGAGCGGTTTTATACCAACCTCGACCGCTACGCCAACACGTCCGCCGCGTCGATTCCGATCGCCCTTGATGAAATGCAGGACCAGGGCGTACTGCAACCGGGGCAGATCGTGCTTACCGTGGGGTTTGGCGCCGGTTTGAGTTATGGTGGCAACATCATTCGCTGGTGACCTATCATCACGGGGGTGAACGCTTCGCGGGAGGGGCCGTAGAGCGCCCGCGTCATCACAAGGAGAGGAAGTATATTATGAAACGTATTATTCTGTTTGCAATTCTTGGTGGGCTGATTGGGCTTGTCGCCGGGTACTTTATCTTCGGGTCGGTTGCCGGGAACCAGGTGAGCCTGCGGGCACTGCTCTCATTTGGCGGTGGCGATCATCTGGAAGGCGTGTTGCGCCGCGCGGCGGAGCAGATTACCGGGATCGATGATATTCGGCGGAACATTCTGCTGACCGGGGCGGTGGCAGCCGGTGTAGCGGGCATTACCGCGATGCTTACCGGCGCGGGGAGCCGCCGCGGTCGGCGTAGGTGAGCGTCCCGGCACGGTGGCGCTCCAGAGCTCCCGGGCCAGAGGGCACGCGGCGCCGGTAAGATTCAACCTCGCTCCGTAAGGATCACGCGCTCCAACCACGCCGCGTAATCCATCAGATCCTTTAGAATCGTTTTGTCTCGGGGTGAGACGTCGTTACGAGCCATCATATTGGTGAGGCGCTTGCGATACGTCTCAAAGTCCAGCGCTTCGTCGTATTCCGGCGCAAGGAGTCGCCCGGCGCACTGGCTGTACCACCGCTTGCGTGCCGGTTCGCTCAGTACCTCCGGCCAGTTCCGAGCTACATATCGGGTAAGCATCTCCGGACCGCGGGCGTCGGCAAACGTCGGGGGATTGTTGAGAAGCTCCTCTGGAGGCGTGAGGTGAATCTGCTCGAAGACGGCTCGGTCCTCGTCTCCGAAGAACCCGCCGCTGTAAATGTTCAGATCGGGATCACGATACGCCGTCGGACCGCCGTCGTGATACACGGTTCTGATGCGCGCGGCTACAGCGGGTTCGGCATCGAGTCGCTCCGTCAGCTCCCGCGCGCGGGACTCGATTTCCGGCAGCGAAAGTCCCAGCCGTTGTGCCTGATCGGTCTGCAGTGTTGACAGCGGTGCCACCGCGGGCACTTTGTTTACCGGTATACCCACCAGGGGAATCCGCTCATCCCCGGCCAATGCCTCCCGGGAGGTAAAAATCCGTCGTCGCAGCTCATCTTCATCGCATTGGAGGAGCAGGTGCGGATCGAACCGGAGGTCGAAGGCGAGAATCTCATTCCCGTTACGCGGATTGACGGTGATGGGAAGGACCACACTGGTAGTGCCTTCCGGACGGGTGAACAGCGGAGAATTGTAGAGTACCGGCGTGCGGTGCTGCAGATTCACGATCCGCCGCACCTCGTCCTTGCGACGAAGTCCGAGGTAGAAGTCGTAGAGCTTGGGCTGCGTTTCCTTGATGAGCGCTGCTACCGCCCGGGTAGCCTCAACATCGGATAGCGCATCATGGGCGTGCTCGTGATCGAGGCCGTTGGCGGTGGTGAGCTCCTCGAGACGAAAGACCGGCTTTCCCGACTCATCGTACACCCATTCGATCCCTTCCGGCCGCAGGTCATGGGCAAGGCGTACCAGCGGCAGGATGTCCCACCGAGAGTTGCCTGACGCGTACTCCCGGCGATACGGATCATAGAAATTGCGGTAAAACAGGTTGCGAATAAACTCATCATCAAACTTGAGGCTGTTGAATCCGACGGTGCACGTTCCCGGAACACTCATCTGGGCATGGATCTGGGCGGCGAGCTCAGCCTCCACCAGACCATCGGCGGTGCGTTTGGGCGTGAGCCCGGTTATCAGACACGCCTCCGGCGAGGGAAGATAGTCCGGGCTGATCTTGCCGTACAGTACGATCGGCTCGTCAATCGGATTGAGCTGTCCATCGGTGCGAACAGCGGCAAACTGGGCGATACGATCCCATCGGGGATCGCGACCAAATGTTTCAAGATCGTACCAGAGAAATGTTGCGGCCACGAGGTGAGGGTAGCGCGGGAACTCGCGCGACTCAAGAGGGTGGTGGCGGTAGTCAGATCGCTGACCAGGAGTGTTATATTCTCGATATGAACAGGTGGCGCTACATCGCGGCGGTTTTGGTCGCGTTCATCGTTATTGCAACAGCTTGGTGGATACGCCAACCGGAGGAAGTGGTGGAGCCACCGTTTCAGCCGCGGGAATCTCACCAGGTCTATCGGGAGGCCTTGGATCAGCTCTCGCTGGGTGATACCGCGATGGGGCAGGCGTGGATCGCCGCGGCGGACGAGGCGATGGAGGCCCCGCCGGCGGTGACGCCTCCACTCACCGAGACGGTTCGGTTTGATCCTCGCGATCCTGGTGCGCTGAGCTACTGGTTTCCCGTCACCCGGGGCCGCCGAGTCGTCATCGATATCGACGCCGAGCATGACTACTACTTTGCCGACGTCTTTCGTCTCGCCGGAGAAGGAAGCGATGACGGTTCGGAGGTTCAGGTGGAAGAGCTGGCGGCGAGTCGTCCGGCGGATGAGAACCGAATAGTCTTTGAAGCTCGGGCCAACGGCTTCTATCTGTTTCGCCTTCAGCCGGAACTCCTCCGTGGCGGCCAGTTCGACATCTCTATTACCGAAGGCGCGTCCCTGGCATTCCCGGTGGAAGGTGCCACCTATGCAGACATCTGGAGTTTTTTTGGCGACGGCCGCGATGCGGGCAGCCGGGAGCACCACGGGGTTGACGTCTTCGCCCCCCGGGGAACGCCGGTGTTGGCCGTGAGTGATTCGGAGGTGATTCGCGTGGGAGAACGGGAGCGCGGCGGAAACATCGTCACGCTCCGGGACGATGCGCGTGGCATCATGCTGTACTACGCCCATCTTGATGAACAGCTCGTTTCCACCGGAGCCCGCGTCTCCGCCGGTGATGTTATCGGCACGGTAGGGAATACCGGAAACGCGATAACCACCCCGCCGCATTTACACATCGGCATCTACCAAGGTGGCTGGCGCCGACCGGTTGATCCCTGGGGGTACTTTGTGGATCCACCGGCCGTGAGTCCGCGGACCCCCTCGCCGGAGGCCGCGGCGCGCATCGGCACGTGGATCGTTGCGCCGGGAGAGACGCTCCTGGAGTCCCGCGTCCCCGCAGCCGCTGCACCGGTGGCGCAGGTACAGAACCGCAACCCCTATCTCCGTGGGGCGGGTGATACCTTTGCCGGAGCGGAATCAGCGCCTGATCCGGAATTACAACCGCCACCCCTGCGCAGGATGCCAGTGGAATCGGGAGCCCCTCTCTTTGTCGTAGGAGTGGCGGGGGAGTACCTGCGCGTGCGGTCGTTGAACGGGGGTGAGGGGTTCGTGCCGATCTCGGAACGCCTTCTGGCAGACAGGGCGGACCGCATCACCGTGTCGGAGGACCGTCGCGTTCGGGATATCGTCTCCGGGGATACCATCGCGCTCCTGACTGCAGGGGAGAGCGTGGCGCTTCTCGCCGACATCGGAGGCGGGGAGGTGGTGCGGTTGGAATCGGGGCGCGTAGCGGTGCTGACGTACTGATGTTCTGAACCCGGGGTCATAGCCGGGGTGCGGGTTCAACTGTTCTGGCGTGCGTGTCGCCGGCGCTGCAGTTCCTTCACCTCTTGGGAGATCTGCTCATCCGGTCCGTCTACCCGGGCACCGGGGACGACATCCGTAATGGGCAAGGTGCGCACCGGCGGAGGGTCTACCCCGAACTCTTCCAGCCACTGGGACAATTGGGCGGACGATGAGGCGTAGACGATCCGCCCGAGTCCCACCCAGCCGTGAGCTGCGGCACACATCGGGCAATGTTCGCCGGAGGTGTATACCGTGGCCGCCATCCGTTCTTCCGGGGAGAGATGAGCTGCCGCCCAGCGGGCGATGGCAAGCTCCGGGTGTTGGGTGTTGTCTCCGGAAGCCACATGATTGTGGTCCTCCCAGAGTACCGTGCCGGCGCCGCTTACCAGTACCGAACCAAACGGATCATCCCCTTGATCGAGGGCCGCTCGTGCCAGTTCGACGCACCGTTTCAGGTGGCGTCGATCCGTGTCATCCATCACCGGTTCCTCCTTGTCGATAGGTAGCAATAATCCGGGCAACCTCGCGCCGGGTATCCGGGACACGAAGCAGCTCATTGATCCGAAGATCGAGTTCCATGCATGCTTGGGTAGCCGGGCGGATTTCACCACCGAAGTACGCGGGATATGTGCTCTCCCACGAATCCATCGCTGACTGGGCACAACTCCCTCCCTGATACGCTAACGTTTTTCCGTCAGAAGATTCGGGAGGGAGCGGATTCGCGCTGGAGGTGTCGACCCGTTCTTTCCGGGCGGTCAGCAGGTCGGTGATCTGTGCAGTGAGCGAACAGCTCTGTTCGGCAAGCTTCTTTACTTGATCGGCGACCACTGTGAATCCCTTGCCGTGTTCTCCAGCCCGCGCGGCTTCAATCGCGGCATTGAGAGCCGGCAAATCGGTACGGCTGGAAACGTTCTCGATCGACGAGAGCCAAGCGTCGGATTCGAACCGACGGCCTGCTCATTACGAGTGAGCTGCTCTACCCCTGAGCTAGCTTGGCGTGTGATCCGCACTATATCCAAAACGGAAACGTTCGCCAAGCCCCGACGTTGCCGGCCCTCGGGCCTCGACAATCAGCATATGCCGGTCCATCGGCTGGTTTTGCATGCTCATAAAGCTGCCGCGAGTCAGTATATCGCATCTCAACCTTCCTCCCAACGATACCGATATAGAGCATATGGTACGTGGACTGTTTACCGGCGCCAGCGGAATGCTGGCTCAACAACACCGCATGGACGCGATCTCCAACAATTTGGCGAACGCCGATACGACCGGGTACAAGCGGGATGTTTCCGTTCACAAGGCGTTTCCGGAGCTCCTTCTTCGGCGCACCTCCGACGATGGGGTGGTGCAGTTTCCCTACCGCAACGAGCCGGTGGGAAGTATCGACAAAGCGCCGGTGGTGGGACGCTTGGGCACCGGCGTTGAACAGAACGAAGTGTTCACGATTTTTGAGCAGGGGGCGGTACAAGAGACCTCCAACTCCTTTGATTTGGCCCTCGAGGGCGACGGCTTCTTCGTTGTGGATACTCCCTACGGCGAACGCTACACCCGAAACGGGAGCTTCACGATCGGTCCCGAGAGTCTGCTGGTGACGCAACAGGGGTACCCGGTGCTCGGGGAAGACGGCAATCCGATTGAAGTACAGCAGAACAACTTCGCCGTCGATGATCAGGGCCGGGTGTTTGCCAATGAAGAGTTTCTCAACGATCCGGAGCGCCTCGTGCAGATGCGAGAGAACGGCTGGGACGAGACGGTCCAGATCGGTACGCTCCGCCTGGTTGGAGTGGATGAACCGCGCTATTTACGCAAAGAGGGTGGAAATCTATGGAACACCACCCGGGAGAGCGGCGCTGCCGTGGATCGCCTCGACGCGGATCGGCCTGCGGTGCTACAGGGCTTCCTGGAAACGGCGAACGTCAATCCCGTAACGGAAATGACGCAAATGATAGAAGTAAATCGCGCGTACGAACCAAATCAGAAAGCGATACAGACCCAGGATCAAAGCACGGCTCGGCTGATCGCCGAGGTCTTGCGGGCCCAGTAATGGGATTAACGTTACCGAGAGGAGCTAACCAATGATGCGTTCACTCTGGACTGCGGCGTCGGGAATGACCGGGCAGCAGTTCAACATCGACACCGTGTCTAACAACCTGTCCAATGTGAATACCACCGGCTTTAAACGAAATAGGGCCGACTTTGAGGACCTCCTCTACCAGACAACTCGAACGGCGGGCACTCCGGCGACCGAGCAAACGCTGGTCCCCACGCCGGTGACGGTCGGGCACGGGGTGAAAGTAGCGGGCTCTGCAAAAGAGTTTGAGCAGGGTAGCTTGCAGCAGACGGGAAATATCAGTGATATCGCGATCGAAGGTGAGGGGTTTTTTCGCGTGCAAGACTCGGACGGTACGTTCTCCTACACTCGTGACGGATCGTTCAAGATCGACGCCAACGGTCAGCTGGTCACGAACAACGGCCACCGGGTCGTGCCGGAGATCATCATGCCGCCGCAGTTTCAACAGGACAGCTTGAACATCACCGAGGACGGCCGCGTGACCGTATTGGTTCCGGGGCAGGAGACGCCGATTCAGGTTGGACAGATGGAGCTCTACCGATTCGTGAATCCCGGCGGCATGAACGCCGTCGGTCAGAACCTGTACAAAGAAACCGCCGCGAGCGGGGAAGCGCTGGGAGACAACCCCGGCGTCGATGGAATGGGCCGCATTCAGCACAAGTTTCTGGAAATGTCGAACGTCTCGGTCGTCTCGGAAATGGTGAACATGATTGTTGCCCAGCGCGCGTACGAGATGAACAGTCGAGCGATTCAGACCAGTGATTCTATGTTGGGTATAGCCAACGGACTCAAGCGGTAATCCCCATCGAGAGGTAGTATATGATTGGTGATAGTTCATTTAACCCTACAAACAGCTCGGCCAACATGGCGCAGCTCCAGCTCCAGAATCTCCGGTATAACCTTCCTGAGGGCGACCAGAACGCACAGCTGCGTTCCGTGGCTGAAGACTTTGAGACGATCTTTGTAAAGCAGATGC
>CAZNRF010000152.1:0-7792 GCA_964575075.1 uncultured Spirochaeta sp.
GGTCGGAAGGGGCGGGCGCGCGCGCTGGATCACCTCGGAGCCGAGCCGCACCAAGGGGATTGTGAAGCGTGCCCATAGCTCCTTCTGAAACTGAGTGGGCATGCTTTTGATCGCCACCACCAGAATCCACTTCCCGCGACCGCGCTGAATCAACTCTGAAAGAATGATGCCTGCCTCAATCGTCTTCCCGAGTCCAACGGCATCGGCAATCAGGAGACGAACCCGTGGCTCCCGCAGCGCCTGCCGCGTTGGCTCCAGCTGGTAGGGCACCAGATTCATTGCCCCCTTGTTACCCACCATGATGTCGTTCCCCGACGGCGCAGAGTTGCGAAAGAGCGTTTCCAGATAGAGCCGGGACTTCGCGAAGTTCGAACTGTCGTCCGCGACCAACCGCGTCTCAGCCGGGTCAAGGACTTGGATGTCATCTTCGAGTTCGGTGAGAAAGCGAGCCTCATCTTCTTTGACGATCTCTGACAGACCGCGGCACTCAAGGACCTGGTGGCCGTTGCGAACGGTTCGGGTTCCGGTGACAAGCCATTCCGCGTCTCTAATAACGAGGCGATTACCGGGCGCTATACGTTTCTGGCTCAAGATAGTAGCCTTTGCAACTCAGTATTCGTCAAGAGCTCTATTGTAACCCAATTTGATTATCTCTACAAAGGAAGTCATCATGCTGCAGCAGTTCTCATTTTAAGGGGAGCGAGGGGGAGAAGGTGATCTGTAGAGTGTGCCGGCCGAGGGAAGGTCGTTGAGGCGGGTTGGCTTGCCGGGTCACCACGCCGGCGTTCAAAGAGATGCACCGGCACTGTCAGGTGGTAGGCATGAGGAGTGGTAGGAACCCGAAGCAGCCGGTCGAGGCGGAGGCGAGAACAACGATGAGGAGGCGGTGATTGTCACTAACTGCCGGGATCCGGTAGCTCGAGCTGGGTAATCATGAAGCGCATCTGTGCCTGCCAGCTTTCGTGGTACCAGTAGCAGGCCACCACACCGAGCTCGGCAAAGAACCGGGCTCTGCGCCCTCGGGTGGTGCGCAACAACTGGTAGCGACGGTCGGTGAGATCGAGAATCGTGTGCAAGAGAAACGCCAGGATGTTCAGCGTTGCCAGCGTCTCCGACAGATGTGTTCTGCCGTGTCCGAAGTTGTGTTCCAGGTTATAGCCTTTGGTCTTGAGCGTATTGATGTCCTCTCCCTGTCTACTATTCCGGGGTAAGCCCACTGCCAATTGGTAGGGATCGTGCTTCTGGGCATCTGGAGGAAGACGATGTGAGGGTCTCTCCGGATGGTACTCCACAACGCCAAGTCGTGCTATTCTACCGCCCAGGAACAGCACGTGACAACAGATAGGCCCGGTTCGGCGTGAGTAGAAGCATCGCTCTCAAACCACGAGAAATCACGATCGCAAGAAACGTTCCTCCCGGTCTGGTCGTTTGTGCGATTGCCCTTGGTACCGCAGCGCTCACGCTAATGCTGCTGACCCTCACTCCACAGACCGCACAATTTCCTCAACGCCTCCTGGACCAGTCCGCAGTACTCCTGGCGATATTTGCAGTCTCAGGGTGTTTCGTCGGACTCGGACGAGACTTCACGCTCCGGCTTGTGTTCCTCGCAGTACAAATAATGGTGGTTTGGATAACAGCGATCCCCTACTCCAACCCCTTCGTGCTGAGCGTTTACCTTGCCCTTGCGGTCATCGCGGAGGCGATGATAGTCCTCCCGGTTCCTCTCGTAGTCACAGCTGCGGCGGTGGCAACTGGAATCGTACTGACCTCCCCGAAAGAGATCCTCGCTTACGGTGTCCTCGTGCCAGCGCCTCCCTTACAGATTCGTCTTCTCTTTGTCCTTGCGACCATGAGTTTTACGGGGTTCACGGTTGTCGTGCGGAGAGTCTACCTTCGCGCTGTGCAGGCTGAAGAGATGAGAGAACGGTTGGAAGAGGCAATGTCCCGTCTTGCAGAAGCAAATATGAAGCTTCAACACTACGCGACCATGGCGGAACGGCAGGCCATGGAAGAAGAGCGGAAGCGGATCGCCCAGGAGGTACATGACATCCTCGGGCACACCTTGACCACGGTAAACATGACGCTCCAAGCGGCGATTGGTATGCTCGGCAACACCAATCAGCCAAAGCTGATCCAGATGCTCGGCAGCGCAAGAGAACATGTCAAAGAGGGGATGCTCGAGCTCAGACGAGCCTTGAACTCTCTTTCAGCCGTTGTCCCCCAATCACCCTACAACAAGGCACGGGTTCTGGAACTGGCTAGGAATGTCTCTCAGGCGACCGGTCTCCGGATCGATGTGGACTTCGGAAACACAGGTCCCTTTGGAGGCGAGCAACGAGCTGCTACCATTTACCGCCTTGTGCAAGAAGGAATCACGAACGCCATCAGGCATGGAAACGCAACATACGTAGACATACACTTCCAGGATCTGGCTGGGGGGCTTATGCTCTACGTAAGAGATAACGGTCGCGGACTGATGCACAAAAACCCTGGCTTCGGCATCACAACGATGCAGAAACGGGTTCTCACGATGAACGGTGAGGTGAGTATCGGACCCAACCAGCCTCAAGGAACTACACTTCAGGTGTGGCTACCGACAAATGGAAAGGAGTAACCGCTTGGACCCGATTCGAGTGATACTAATAGATGATCAGGTACTCTTTGTCGAGTCCTTGAAAACGCTCCTGGCGACGAGCTATCCCGATATTCAGGTCGTTGGGAGTTACTACTCTGCGCAAGGTGCCATAGACGAGATCCACACGGTTAATCCCCAGGTAGTCGTCTTGGATATGCGAATGCCGCAGATATCCGGGGCCGAAGCGTGCAAGCTGTTGCTCAAAGAAAAGCCTGACCTGCACGTCATGATCCTAACCACCTTCGACAACGACGAGTATGTCTTGGAGGCGCTCAAGGCAGGCGCCGAGGGCTATCTGCTGAAAGATGTGAACCCCTCATTCTTGGTGGACGCGATCCGGTCAATAAGTGGGGGCGGGGTTCTCATGAGCCCGGCAGTAGCACAGAAAGTGGTAAGCAGGGTCGACCAGAAAGAGTCCGAAACGGAACCGGACGAGAATGATCCGTTTTTTCAGCTCAGTACCAAAGAGCGAGAGATCCTCCGCCTCGTGGGCGCAGGCCTCTCAAACAAGGAAATCGCGGCTGAAGTGTTTATGGCAGAGCAGACTGTTAAGAACTACCTTAGCTCCATCTACTCTCGCCTGGGAGTCCATGATCGCGCTCATGCGATCCTGATGCTCAAGGAGAAGTACGAGAATCGATGAGCGCGGGTCATTCCCTGTGCGCAACTCCAAGACTAGGATAGCTCTTTCATCACATTCTTGAGTTCGTCGCCGAGAGGATCGATTGGTTTGGCTGAGTAGCCCAAGTGAGAGTGCCGTCTCCACCCCTCTGCGTAGTCGAAGGCCGGAGATACAAAGTCCCCCACCTGAGCTGACATGTCTCTCATCGCGTTGAGATAGGAGTCGAAACCCTGGCTCCTGTCCAGCCACTCCTTCTGGCTCTTGTGCATGGCCAGAGCCTCTTCTTTGGCATCAATAGTAGTAGAGATGTCTATCACGAAATCCGGCCTCACCGCTCGATTCAAGCCATCCCGCAACCCGTGGGGCATCGCATGGTACAACGTCACATCCTTGTCGATCGGAGGTGCCGGGGGATCGGTACTGTAGTTGGGCATGCCTTTGATAAAGGCAGCGCCCACCGCCAAACGACACGCATTCATGTGGTCTTCCATGTAATCTTCCGGTGAGGGAACAAGTACCACATCAGGCGAGATCTTTCGGATCGTCGCAGCTAACTTTCGCAGGAGCTCTTTGGTGTAGAAGACCTCCATATCCCGGGTTATGCTCTCGTGAAACGTTGCTCCTATGTGCGCTGCGGCCTCCCTCGCTTCTGCCGCTCGAATCCGCGCTGTCTCCTCCGGACCCGTCTCAGCCGATCCGCAGTTTCCATCGGCAAGAGTCATATAGTGAATCTGCCATCCCCTCTCCCTGAGCAGCAGGAGAGTCCCAGCCATCATGAACTCGATATCGTCAGGATGTGCATGTACTGCGAAAACCACCTTGTCCATTACCATGCTCCTCAGTGCATGTCCGTAGTGCAGCTACCGAAGCCTCCGCGGTAGTAGTTGAACTCCACGTTTGGATGATCTGCCAGGAGAGACATTGGAACCGCGGCGTCCGCGATTTTCTGCGCGATCATGAATGCCGTAAGTCGCTGCCCGAATGGATTGTCGTGGGTTCCGGCGTGCCAAATAGATACCTTCTCCGACTTCCACGTCTCGACAGGCCCAACAGTGATTGCCTGCGACGGGACATTCGTGACGACTCCTCCCCCGGAAGTTCGTGCGTTCTGGATCATAGTCATCGGATGGAGTTCCACGACTCTGGCAGGAAGGGCGCGGTATTCCTCTGGTGTCGGCGGGTTCTCGGCATACGCCCCTTCGCGCCTCGGGGGATCGTTAAAGGCCCAGTGCTTCACTTCTCCCTGCCCTCCCTGCATAACCTTACAAGACACTTGGTCGTAGAGGGCCGTGTAAGACTCCGTATTGTCGGCGGACAGAAAATGTAGATTTTCATCCGGCATTCTCAGCTTCGGATCTATTCGGTTGAAGCATAGCTCCATATCTGCTTTCTTGAAGCTGAGCGGATGATGTTCCGAGACCTCTTTGCCATTCTCGTACCACTCGTCCATTGCCCAGAAATGCCCATTCCGGATGCCGATCTGGAGTTCATTTACGAGCCTCGCGACCAGTGGCAGCTGCTCCGTCGGCCCAATCGGACCGCAGATACCCTTGGGATTGTCCGCTGTAGAAGAACGCCAGACATCCACATACTGCAACGCCTCGGCGAGATAGAACTCTTCGAGCGTGTCAAACACCCGTACCGTGAATCCTGGACGCTGCATCCCCTGCAGGTCATCCAATGTAAGAGCAGGAACGTCCTTGGTGATCTCCGAATCAAGGGTGGTATAGTCCCACCATTCCGGGGAAATCTTACTTTGCTTTCTCACTCTGCTGTCTCCTCCAAGCTGGGATTACGTCGCAGGCCATCCGCCAGAATGAACCGTTGGGAGAGACTCTTGGTCTCTCCGGGCTCAAGGGTAAAGGTGGGGCTGTGGAGCTCCAAGCGCACAAACTCAGGTCGTCCACATAGTACGACCCTGGAAAAGCCCGCAGTCGGTCCCCACTCCCAGCGTAGCGCCTCACGGCTCCCGCGGTCGAACCAGGCAACGGCGTCGCCTTCGGGGTCGACGCTTGCGTTGACGCAGTAGCTGCCGTCTGTGCGCCAGTCTCGTCTAATCTCTCTCGCACTAACCGAACTCTCCGGCGCGCCCAGCCAGTCATTCTCTGAGGAAATCACTTCTACATCCTCAAACGAGCCGAGGAAGATGCGTCTGACTCGCCCCTCACCTTCTCGACTGAGGTGAACAATGTTCGCCAGATCGATCGTCTGAGCCCGTCGGCTCGATTCGTTTGTATAGGTAGCGGTTACGTCAACGGCGTTCGAGTCTTGCTCCAACGTAACCCGCCATACCACGGCTACCCGGGTGAGGATGTCCTGGCCGGTGATCGCGACCTCCGCTTCAGCACTGCCGTCCTGGACGATCTCGTAGTTGAGGTTGTACGGCTGTCGGACCCTCATATTCCAGGGGACCGAAGCGTAAAACCCGCCGAACTCCACTGCATCAACTCCATCGACGCCTTTAAATGGATCGGGCTCATCCTCAAATGCAAGAAACTCAGTCCCCTCCGCTGATCGCAACTCCGCAATCACTCGGCCCCGGTTTGGTATGAGTGAGAGATGAACCCGTTCGTTAGACAGGACGATCACGTCGGGATTCGTCTGAGTCGACGCTAGCTCCGCGATCGGTAGAACGTACCGGTCCGTCACAACCTCTACGCCCACCTGGGCAAATGTTGCTGCCGCCGCTATCGCGAAAAACAGACAGAAACCGACAACGGCTCCTAAGCCTCTTCTTGTCGCTCTTGGCAAAGAAATCATCTTCTCATCCTCCTTGTCTATGCTTTGAGAGCGCCGGCCATAAAGCCCTTTATGAAGATCTTGGCGATGGGAAGAAACAGCACAAAGACGGGGACCATTATGAGAATGGAACCCGCAAGTAACGGTCCCCACTCGATGTACTGCTCAGCCGTGAAACTTGCGAGACCCAAAGCGGCAGTCTTCAGGGAGCTGCTATTGATAAGAACCAGCGCGAACAAGTACTCACCCCAAGCCGTGATAAACGCGTACATCCCAACCGTCACGATCCCCGGTACCGCCAGTGGAAGAACAACCCGAAAGAAAATAGTGAAGGAGCCCGCCCCATCAATCTCGGCTGACTCCTCCAGTTGCTTCGGAACTGTCTGGAAGAAAGAGACTAGTAGCCAGGTGCAGAACGGTGAGGCAAGCGCGGTATAAACGATCACCAGACTGATGAGACTGTCCCACAGGCCTATGCTTACCAGCATTTGATAGATCGGAACGACCAGAATAATCGTAGGAAAGACGTATATGAAGAGCAACGCCTTTGGGACCATCCCTCCGCTCATCTTCCGATCCCGAGCGATGGCGTAGCTCGCCATGGACGAAATCACAACCGTAAGGGCGGCTGTGGCGCCCGCCACGATTAGGCTATTGAGGATGATCCGCGGAAAGTCCCGTAAGGGTGTGCGGGCGAATAGAAGCGTCTCGTAGTTACGAAGTGTCGGGTTCGACGGGAGGATTCGGGCTCGAGACATGATTTCCGCGAGGGGTTTGAATGACGATATAAATATGTAGACAAATGGCCAAATCATCAAAGCGACGAGAACGAGCACCGCCAGTTTTGTCGAAATGGTGTTAATACGTTTGCTAGTCATCTTTTATCGCTCCATATTCCTACTGACTAAAGTCTTCCTTCGGCGAAAAGGAACGAAAGTAGAAGTAGCCGAGGATTACCAGAAGCACAGCTATAAATGACGCCATTGCCGCCGCCTCGCCGAGCCTGAACGTCCTAAATGCGGTTCGATATATTGTCACGGGAAGGGTCTCGGTCGCGCTCCCAGGGCCCCCCGCCGTGCTAAGCCAGATGAGGTCGAAGGTGTTGAAGTTCCAGGCAAAGGCGAGGAATCCGACAAACCAAATCATGGATCCGATGTAGGGAAACGTGATGAATCTGAAACGATTCCACGCACCGCATCCATCGACTTTTGCGGCCTCATATACGTCAATCGGTATTGTCTGTAACGCGGAAAGGATCATGAGAGTACCGAAGGGGATGAACTTCCAGGAGTTGATGATCACCAGGGCCGGCATGGCGGTCATCGCGTTACCGAAGAAGTGAATGTCCCCGAAGCCCATGGCCCGGATCATTTGGGGTATGATTCCTATCCTTGGCAGAAGCATCCAGCGCATCAACACTGCCACCGGAACCGTTGGAACCGCCCAAGGCAGCAGCACGAGTGCCCTCGCCACGTTGACACCGCGGAGCCTGTTGTTCAACAAGATGGCGAATCCAACGGGCACGGATAACTGAACAACAAGATTGGACAGGGTCCAAATGAGAGTTCTGCCCGCCACGGACCAAAACGTCGGATCAGCCACCAAGTCTGAGAAGTTGTCCAGTCCTACGAACTCCCTGTTTGAGTCCCCGAAACTTATGTCAAAGAAACCAAGTGAGAGAGCTCTAACAAACGGATACCCGAAGACAAGCACGGTAAGTAATAATATGGGCAGCATCAGCATATAGCGCTGACGTGGGTTCCTTGCAACACTCATTCGGTTTCTCACTCCTTGTT
>CAZNRF010000153.1:0-7741 GCA_964575075.1 uncultured Spirochaeta sp.
CCCAAAGGGTACGTAATGCCGCTCGAAAAGCAATGAATTCCGTGACCCAGAAATACTACAATGTGCCCACACCCAATTATTCAAACGTCTCCTCCCCCGTTATGCCCGCCCCCGCCGTAATCGCGGCGGTGAGCACATTATGCAGCGGGCTTCTGGTAGTCGTGGCAGAGCACGCCCACCGAACTCCCGCCGTTTCTCCCGGTGGAATCGGAGCACTGTCTCTGCTTCCCCCGGGCATTATGATCTGCCTGATCCTACTGGGAGTGTTTCGTACCGGGCCGTCGCTGGAAGGTGTTCCCCTTCGCCGGTTGGTGGCGGGGACGCTCCTGGCGATCGTGTGTTCCGCCTGGCCGGCACTGGTCTATACCGCCGCAGCGCGCCCGCCGGTGGCTTCACTACCGGCGCGGGAAGTACACACGATTCGCGGTACCGTTCTCGCTGATCTCCGGCCTTCGTCGGCTTCATCCCGATCGATCCCGCTGGAGCTTACCGAGATTCGCTCCCTCGCCGGATGGATCGGCAGTGCGGGAGGGCAGGTCCGCCTCGTGTGGAACGGTCCCGAGCATCTCGTGACCCGTTCCGGGAGCGGTACGGTCGTCCCCCAGCGGGGAGACGTTGTCGAGGTGAACGCCGAGTTCCCGGAGCCGGGGAGCTCGGTAATCTGGTCCGAAAGCGATGCGATTCGCGTGGAGGCCGCCGAGGGCCGGTGGTTCGAGACCCGCCGCCGGGCACGCGAAGGTCTTCGACGGCGCTTGTCTCGCCTGCCGGAGGAAACACGGGCGATCGCAGTGGCCTTGCTGCTGGGTACCCGCGGTGAGATGGCCCCGGAGCTGATCGCCGCCGTGCGTGGGGCCGGCGCGTCCCACGTCATTGCCCTGAGCGGTATGCATCTCGGTGTTTTGGCGTTCCTGCTCACAAAGGTCACCGCCCGTGCGGGGGCCCCTCGGGTTCGACGCATCCTGCTTGCGGGAGTGCTCTTCGGCTACGTGTGGATTGCAGGATGGATTCCCTCGTTGCTTCGGGCGCTGATACTGACGTGCCTGATTCTCTGGGCCGGAGATCGGGACCGCGCCGCGCCGCCGGCGATACTACTCGGGCGTTGTGTGGTGCTTACGGCGATAATCGCTCCCCGGATGGTGTGGGCGTTGGGATTCCAGTTGTCGCTGTGGGCGTTGGTGGGGCTCTTCTTTCTCTCACCCCGGGTTATAGAGCTGCTCTCGGCGGTGATGCCCGCCCCGATCGCTGGATACACGGGAGTGACCCTCGGCCCGCTGGTTGCCACGGCCCCGGTATCTCTCGTAGTCTTCGGAACGATATATCCCGTGGGGGTTCTATCCGCAGGAGTGCTCGCGCTATGGGCGGTCGTGCTTATGTGGGGAAGTATCGCATTTCTTGCGGTAGGTGCGCTGCCGATCGTGGGCACCCTGGTGGCCGCAGTGCTCACGGCGCTCACCCGAGGGTTCGCCCGAATCAGTACCGGGTTCGCCGCGGCGCCGGCGATCGACCTGAGCCAATCCAACGGGGTGATCTTCCTTCTCGGTTGGGGAGTCCTGGGAGCGGCGATTCTCGGCTTGGCGGTCCTTCGCCGGCGGCAGCGCTGGAGCCGATTCCGTCAGTTAGTGGAGTCACATGATCAACCACAATTCGATTTCTGAAATTCAGGAGCTCCTGGAACAGTACCAGTTGTCGCTGAAGAAGCGGTTCGGGCAGAATTTCCTGATCGATGCCGGTGCGCGCCGCCGAATCGGAGCTACCATCTCAGAAGAACTCGACCAGATATCAGATCGTTCCGGCGAGCTATGGGAGATCGGTCCCGGGATCGGCTCGCTCACGGTGGAGCTATTGCGACTGAACCGGCGGATGCGCCTTTTCGAGATCGATCATGGGCTCATTCGGGTGCTTCGAGACCAGTTCGGAGACGCGGTTACTATCGAAGAGGGTGACTTCGTCCGGACTGTGGGACTCCATGAGGACGCCGCACCGGTGGCGATCGTCGGAAATCTGCCGTACTCAAGTGCAAGTTCCATTGTGGCACGGATCATCGAGTCGGCGCTGGCGGTTCCGGTCATGGTGTTCCTGGTGCAGGCGGAAATGGCGGACCGTTTGGCAGCGGTGGTGGGAGGAAAAGACTACAGCGCACTCTCGGTGCTGACACAGAGCCACTACACCGTGAGCACCGCCTTCCACATCAGCGGCGGTTCCTTCTATCCCCGGCCGCGCGTGGGATCGACGCTGATCGTCATGAGGGCGCTCCCGGACCGTCCGTCTCGAAGCGTGTCGTACCGAACGTCCCAGATCGCCCGGCGCGCCTTCGGTCAGCGCCGCAAAACGCTGCGCAACACGCTGCGCCCGTTTCTACATGTGCTGGAAGCGGAGGGCATCGACCCCGGATTGCGGCCGGAGCAGCTTACACCGGCGCAGTTTCGCAGTATCGCTCGCGGCTTACCGGAGGATTCCGTGGTGGAGTCAGAGTAACCCCAGCCGTTTCATCGTGCCGTCGATCTGTTCTTTGTGATCCTCGGATAGCGGCACCATTGGCAGGCGATATACCTCGTGACAATATCCGGCGCGATGCATCATGTACTTGATGGGGATCGGGTTGGTGTCAAGAAATGCGCTGCGAAAGAGTGGAAGCAGCTCAAAATGGGTCTTCCGGGCGTGGGAGATCTCCCCACTCAGGGTCTGTTCGATTAACTGCACCATTTTTGCAGGAATCAGGTTGCTGACGACCGAGATGACTCCCTTGCCACCGAGGGCGGTTAGAGGAAACGCCATATTGTCGTCCCCGGACAGCACATCAAACGAATCGGGCACCGCCTCCAGGACATCCATCATCTGCTTGATGCTGCCACTGGCCTCTTTCACCGCCACGATGTTGGGGTGGGAGCTCATGCGGAGCAGCGTCTCCGTTTCGATGTTTTTCCCCGTTCTCCCGGGGATGTTATACACCACCACCGGGAGGTCAACCTCATCGGCGATCGTGGTGAAGTGACGATACAGCCCTTCCTGAGAGGGCTTATTGTAGTAGGGCGATACCTGCAGACTCGCCGACGCCCCCAAATCTCGCGCCTGGCGTGTCATATCCACCGCTTCGGCGGTGGAGTTGGATCCCGTCCCCGCAATAACGGGGACTCGCCCACCGGCTTCATCAATGACGATCTCGATGACCCGCATATTCTCCTGATGGGTCACCGTTGGGCTTTCTCCGGTTGTACCCATTGGAACGAGACCTGATATTCCCGCTTCGATCTGCGCGGAAACAAGGCGTCGTAGCGCCGGCTCGTCTACCGATCCGTCTTCCTGAAAGGGGGTGACCAGTGCCGTATATACTCCGTGAAACATCACTATCTCCTTGTGTGATTACCCGGCGAAGAGGTGATCAAAAAAGTCGCCTACGGGATGCACTCCGCCGGTGGCAACAATCCACTCCGCCGCTTGGACTGCCCCCACGGCGAAGCCGTGTCGGTTTCGGGCGCGATGGGTCAATTCCACCGTGTCCGCGAGAGAGTCGAAATACGCCGTGTGCGTTCCCGGAATCGAGCCCACCCGGGCAGATGCGACGTGGAGCTCTTCCGGCTCGATGCGACGGTGCAGCGTCTCCGTCTGGATCGAGGTCTTGGTGCGCTCGGCGTGAAGCACTTTCTCCGCTAACATAAGTGCGGTCCCGCTGGGACTATCCTGCTTACCCCGGTGGTGGAGTTCTACCACCGCCGGGTCGTACCCACCGGCCCGGGCGGCAAGGGTGGCGGCATACTCGGTAATGCGGGCAAACATGTTGGCCCCTACCGAGAAGTTGGATCCCCATACCACGCCGATGCCGGCTGCTCGCGCCGGAGAGAGAATGTCCTCCCGCTGCGCATCCCAGCCGGTGGTGCCGATGACCACGGCACACCCCGCCTGCGCGTACGCCGCCATGTTCTCGCTGAGGCCCTCCGGCAAGGCAAACTCGATCACCGCCGTCGACGCATCCAGCGCCCCCGCTTCTACCGCGGAAGCCACCGAGATAAAATCCGCCGACTCCGCCACCGGATCGATGCGGACCGTCACGGTGTGGTTGCGTTCCTGAGCGGCCTCTTCTATCTCCCGCCCCATACGACCGTAGCCGACCACCGCGATCTTCATACGATTACGCTCCCTGACACAGCGTTACCGCCGAGGTAGTAACGATATCTTCTATGGAGCAGCCTCGGGAAAGGTCACTCACCGGCTTAGCAAAACCTTGCAGAAACGGACCATACGCCTCCGCCCCAGCCAGGCGCTGTACCAGCTTGTAGCCGATATTTCCGGAGTTGAGATCCGGGAAGACGAGCGTGTTGGCATGCCCCGCCACAGGCGAACCCGGTGCTTTCTTCGCGCCGACGCTGTCCACGATCGCCGCATCGAGCTGCAGTTCTCCGTCGACTTTGAGGTCCGGCTCCCGCTCCTGCACGAGCTTCAAGGCGTGTACCACTTTGTCCACGTCTTCGTGGGCGGCGGACCCCTTGGTGGAGAAAGACAACATGGCGACCTGCGGTTCTGCTCGCAGAAACGTCCGGCAGCTCTGGGCGGCGGCCACGGCAATTTCCGCCAACTGTTCCTCCGTCGGATCGGGAATGGTAGCGCAGTCTGAAAAGATCATGTGGCCGTCCACGCCCCATTTGGGGTCATCCATTTTCATCACAAAGCAGCTCGATGCGAACTTCGTGCCCGGCGCGGTCTTAATGATCTGAAACGCCGCCAATAGAACGCTGCCGGTGGCGTTCTCGGCACCGGCCACCATCGCGTCGGCGTCGCCGGTGCGCACCATCATCGCACCCCATCGGAGGGGATCGGCAATCTGCTCCAGGGCATCTTCCTGGGAGAGCCCTTTGTGCTTGCGCAACTCAAAGAACTCGGTTCCGTAGCGCTCGCGATCGTCTGACTCTACCGGATTGACCACCGTGACGCCGTCCAGGGAGACCCCTGCCTCGGATGCTGCAGCGTGCACCTGATCGGAGGTGCCCACCAACGTCACCTGAGCGGCCAGCTGTTCATCTATTAAGCGGCGAGCGGCGGCGATCATGCGCGGCTCCGTTCCCTCAGGCAGTACCAGGTTGCGCTGCAGTTCCCGCGCCTTCGTTTTCATCGTTTCAACAAAATTCATATACACTCTCCTAACTGTTGCGAGGGTACCATACTTGGCGGTGGATGAGAACTTGAGACGGATCGGCAGTTGCGGCATACTCGGAGAAATATGAGTACCGACCAACATCGACAGACGGTAGCAGTGGTAGGATTGGGCCGGTTCGGCCGGTTCTGGGCTGGGCAGCTGGCCGCCCACTACGATGTGATCGGTACCAGCCGACGGCAGGTACCGGATCTGCCCGCCGGGGTGCGGCAGGTTCCGCTTGCCGAGGCGATGCAGGCGCGAATCGTGTTTCTTACGGTGGCGATCTCCGCCATGCCTCCCGTACTCGATCAGATCGCGCCCCATGTCCGCGAAGACGCAACGGTGGTTGACACCTGTTCGGTGAAAGTCTTTCCGGTGCGCGAAATGGAGGGGCGGCTGCCGGCGTCGGTGGATATTATTGCCACCCATCCGATGTTTGGGCCCGATTCCGCCCGGGAACGGACCGATGCGCTGCCGATCATCACCTGGCCGATTCGGGACGCTCACCACCGATACCACCAGCTCCTCGAGACGTTCCGCCGGCTGAATTTTCGCGTCGAGGAGATGTTGCCCGACGATCACGACCGGGAGGCCGCGTTTTCTCAGGGGGTGACGCACCTGGTGGGGCGAATTCTGCGGGAGATGGACCTCAGGCCCAGCAATATCGCAACCCTTGGGTACACCCGACTTCTTCAAGTGATGGAGCAGACGTGTAACGATCCCGTTTCTCTGTTTCAGGATCTGCAGCAGCACAATCCCTACACCCGCGAAATGAGACAGCGCTTTGCCGACGCATTGATGCGAACGGAGAGACTTCTGGCGCCCGGTGCCGACGAAGAATCTTGACCACCGTCGGTTCCACCGGTAGCCTGTACAGTAATGGCAGAACTCAGGGTCAGAACGATTGATGAATCAGAGCTCGATACCGTGCTCGCTGAAGATATCGATTTTGAAGGTACCATAGAATTTGTAGAGCCGCTTTTGGTGAAAGGTTCGGTCCACGGTGAGATCCGTTCCACCTCCGATCTGTTTATCGCGGAGTCAGCCCACGTGAATGCGGATGTTCAAGCCGGCCGGGTAACTGTGAAGGGCGCCGTCCGCGGTGATGTAGATGCATCTGAGCGGATCGAGCTGTTCTCGGGAGCGTCCATCGTCGGGAACGTACGTACACCTGATCTCATCGTACAGAGTGGAAGCCGCCTATCTGGACGGTGTGAAATGCCGGGATCCGAGGAGGGCACCGGTGAATAGCGCGAGGATAGGTGCGGTGCTGCTGATTCTCGTGTTTGGGGTGACCGGTACGATTTCCGCGCAGAATCGGGCTGATGCGCTGGAGTTATATCGCCAGAATCGATTTGCCGAGGCGGTCGAGGTCACCCGGGATGAGCTGGCGGAAAATCCAGCCAACCTGGATGCCTACACGGTGCTCGGGTGGAGTCTGCTGGCGCTCGACCAGGATGAAGACGCGCTGGAGGCGGGGCTTGAGGGATTGGCGGTAAGCCGCTTTGATCATCGCCTTTTGAACATCGTCGGCGAGGCACACTATCGGCTTGGCAATGACCTGGAAGCGCTGCAGTACCTTCAGAATTACGCTGCCGTGGCCCCAACGGGCAGTCTCATCGATGAAGTATATTACGTAATGGGGGAGATTCACTTGCGGTTGGAGGAATACCACCACGCTGACATCGCCCTCACCACCGCCGTCTATCTCGATGGGGATCGTCCCCAGTGGTGGGCTCGCCTCGGATACGCGCGGGAGATGGCGGGATCGCCGGAGTATGCAGCCCAGGCCTATCAACAGGCGCTGGACCGTAATCCCGACCTGATTGAGGCGCAACGCGGTCTCGATCGCGTTGCCGGGTAAGCCTTGGCTCCCCACTGCACGGTAACAGCTTATCTCAAGTGCTATATTGGTCGATAGTGGAGGGTACTATGGGTGGAACCAACCCGCAAAAGATCACTGCAGTCGCGCTCATTCTGACCGTTACCATTACGATCACCGGCTGTAGCAATCTCCTGACCGGTAACATGTTCTCAAACTTTGACGGTCCGCCATCCGCCTCGGATCTTACCAGCCGGTACGGCGATGACGGCGTCCCTGCTGGTGATGCCGACGATTTTGTGGACGCGGTGGATGATGCTGGCGGGAGTCGGCGCTTCTTTGATGACCTCAGCGATAGCGACCGGGAAGAACTGGCAGGATCCCTGAAATCGGTGTATGACAACGAGGACGTTGATGCCGAGACGCGGCAGCGCGCGGCGGTGCTCGCCGCCGACGTGACTCTCCGTGGTGCGGACTCGGGAGAGACGATCAACAACGTAGCGAATGTTCTCACCTCCAGTGACGGCGCCGATAGTTTCAGCGATCCCGCCGCGCTCATGGACCAGATCATTCCTGACAGCGCCAAGGATGATCCCGCGGCGATCCAGAAAATCCTCGACGATATGGTAGCCGCTGCCGATGCGTATGACGCGCTTGGCAGCTCCCTCACCGATGAAGACGGAGACGGTACCGTGGATGGACCGGAGGGAACCAACATGACCGAGGTGGCCCAGAAGGCGGCGGTGGCGATGGTGGTGCGCACCATCTACCAGCAGCCGACGGCGGAGCAG
>CAZNRF010000154.1:0-7728 GCA_964575075.1 uncultured Spirochaeta sp.
CATTCGTTTCAAAAGTGAAAACCTTTGCTTCATAATTTACTTCCATACTGCCTCCTTCAAGCTACCGGGAATCTGATTGTGTACGCATAGAATGGATCACTATTGAACACGCCAGATCCAACCAGTATTGTTCTGGCTCTTAGCTGTCCGGAGAAATCCCCTGTTGCGGCCTGTAGCGATCCAGCAAACGTTCCGCCTGCTGCTTGCAACTCCCCCCGAAACGTTCCGCCCGCTGCGATGAGGTCGCCTGAAAACGTCCCGGTAGCTGCGCGTAGCTCTCCCTGGAATTTCAGTACATTATCAGACATGGTGTAGAGCAACCCTTTGTCGTTCCCGAACTCGGCATCACCACCGCCAAATGTTTCGTCGAATGCCCCGGCAGCGCCACCGCCGCCTAACGTGTCGCCAAAGGTTCCTGTTGCGCTACCACCGCCCAATGTTTCGCCGAACCGCATACTACCAATGTCAAGCCCAATCTCTCCCGAACCAAGGGACCCGAGTCGTACCGCTTCCCGGGCACCTGACTCGGCGACAAATGCGGCATCAGCGTTAATGAAGTATGAGCCTTCGTCGAAGGTCGCCCCGGAGGTGAATGAAACGGTATTCCCGTCACCGACGAATAGCCCAAACTCGTCTGAAGTAAAGCCGGGAATGTTGCCGAGATACCCTAATGCAATTTTTGGCGTATCAAACGCGTCCCGGACTTCAAATCGTCGTTCATTGCTATCGATCAGCACTGTGACGTCGGTGGACTGTATCCTGGTAGACAAGATATCCCAGCCGCCGATGTTGGCTCCTAACGCCGATAGATCAGCTACATCTATCTTGTCAGCGGTAACCGCCCCGGCGTCGATCTTGTCGGCAGTAACCGCTCCGACACCTATCTTGTCAGCGGTGACCGCCCCGGCGTCGATCTTGTTGGCAGTAACAGCTCCAGCGTTGATCTTGTTGGCGGTGACGGAGTTTGCGCCGATATCACCCTCAAGGACTGGAGACACGACCACCGAGACACTATCGGACCACGCAGAGGTGAGAGCACCTGCAGCCATGCGAGCTCGATAGTAGTAGGTGGTCTGCAATGGATCGGCGGCATCCCCGTTCAATGGTAGATTGTCGTGGGTATACGACGAACCGACTATCCGAGTGACTTCATCCGCCGTGTCTTTCCAGTCGCTATCGTTATTCCCACCAGGGCCCAAAGAAAACCAGTTTGTATCGTCATTACTGATCTGTAATTCGACTCGTAATGATCCAGACACTATCCCGTCTGCGTAACCAACCGACAATGAGACTTTCCGAACCGTCGCGGCAACACTGAGAGCTGGCGGGGGGAGCTCGTCCAATTTACCCCCATCTGTAACTCCATCGATGATGTCTTGGAATGTCGGTCGGTCATCTAATGACGCCGGGGACGGTCGGAAGGCTGGTATAGATGGTATTCCGGTACTGGGGGATGAACTGGATGAGGACGCTGATTCGAGACTCTCTACAGTGTAGACGTATTCCTGCAACCCGTAATCGGTAGCGTTATCCTGGCTATCGACCACACGTTGGATACGGGACCTGACAGACAACCCATACGGTCCTGGTGATATTTCTACTACGTCTCCAACTGCAAGTTCTGAGCTCGATCGTACAGTCCATTTTTTTGATCCATACTGCCGCAACTGCAGAATAGCAGAAGCCAAACTTTGCCCGCCCGATGTGGTATAGATGTATTCTGCATCATACCGCTCGGCCCTGGCGTTTGCTGATCCGGCGTCTGATACGGTCTCTCGAATGACGTCCGTACGGGTCCGGTACTCTACCTTCCCGCGAACCTGTATTGTAACATTCGCAATGCGAAAGCTTTGGCCGGTGGTAAACTCATTCCGCTTTCCGAGCTCTTGAATGAACTCATCGTGGAAATCGACCATAAGATTAACAGCATCATCCCCATCGCGAGACGAGCTCATATTCAAACGGACACCATCTCCATAACGTAGCTTTCTCTCGATGCCGTTAATGGTAGAGCCCACGTTTCGGAAACCTGTTGATGAACCGCGGCTGGTATAGATTGCTGTGCCGTCAACGGACGTATTTTGCCAGGAAAATTGAACTTGAAGATCTGAGACGGAGAGGACGTCTGCGCCGTCCGGGAGGAGATCTTCAAGATCCAGTCTGAGTTCGAAGGACTGGGGAGATGTGCCCATCAGTCCTTGTCCGGTCTGATAGTGGTAGGAAGTATGCAGGGTCTCGAGACCTGTCCCAGAATCATTACCTACGCTTGCAGTCCTGTAGTGTGATACTTCTATGTAGCCATAGTCATCATCAGTTTTCCGCGCATTCACAGAGTCGATGAACTCGTCAAACGTGCCAACCGGCGTTGACCCATCATCTAACCAGTCGAAAATATCTATCTCACCGGAGGCGGTAGCGATCAAACAAGAATGATACTCAAATAACAGCGTATCTATAATTTGAAGGATCTCTCTGTCGTCGGCATCTTCTTGGAAGACCGATACAGACTGCGTTAACGTGACCGGAAAGATCATGTCTCCCGATGAGAACCCACCACGCGAAAGTAATGATCGAACGATTGAATCTACGCTGTCACCGTCTTTATTAAGTTTGGAATCCAATTTCCTTTGTAGCTTCCAAAGGACGTCAACGGCTTCGAGAGATATTTCGGTCTCAGCCACAGACTCTGCAGTAGTAGATATCTCATCTACTGGCCGGAGGTAGCCAGTAAAATATCGGAACCCATCGCGATCCACGACGATCTCAATAGGTTCGTACGTCTTCTGATTGTACAGCAGTTGAATAAGAGACTGGTCGGCCCCCACGATTCGGAATGACAAAGTGTCAATCGTCGACTTACCTTTGTTATGCGAGTCTCTCTGTAGGCTGATTCCTTCACGAGGTATAAGACTCCGACCATTGTAATCTGTAAGGTCGATCCATCCGCCCCCGGCGTTGATTTGAAACGTCCAGGCACTCAACGCCCCGTCCTCCCAAGTCTGTTACTCCGAGCCTGAGCTTGCTCTACCTTCTCAGCAAAATCGTTGTACCCGTATACATCGCCGTTAATGATGATATTGTCCCCGCCAGACGTAGCCCCTGGGGGCCCCACCTTCGGGACCGGCTGGATGTCAACCGTCTCTGGTCCGTTCTCTCCGAACAGTGCAAGTGTGGGCTGGTCGGCGGTGAATGATCCGCCGTTGGCGAACGCGGATATCGCCCCGGCGACTCCCGAAGCCGCGTAGAATCCAGCAGATGCCGCCCCATAAGTTGCCGCAGCTGCCGGGTTCGGAATAAACGTTGGGGGCATCCCAAACAGCGCCGCCGCTGCCATTGCTGCGAATTGATCGCCAAGGGTCTTGAGGATTCCCACGAACAGATTCGACATGGCCTTACCAACGGACTCCAGCCCGTCCTCGGTATTGACTATCGCCTCTCCAAGGCCGGAGAAAACATCTCCCCACGCTTGTCCAGCCATAGACGCCAGATCAGCGTACACATCGGTGAAGTCCATCGCGTCTTCGCCGATATCCCTCATGAGATCCCGCATCTCGCCCGTGGCATCTTTCACAGCGTTGGTGCGGTCCCCCATGTTCTCCAGGAGCCCGACCTGCCCTTGCATGTAGTCCATCTGCCTATCGGACGCCTCAGTCGTATCATCCACCAGTCCGAGATTCTCGCGCCGGCGCTGGATCTCCTCCTCGAGCTCGGCAACGATCGCCCGAGTGACTTCCAGACCGCGCTCCCCGCGGACGCCAAGATCCGAATCAGGGTTGTCGAGAGCGAACTGGTAATCGCTGAGCTTCTTCTCCAAGAGCTCCAGCTGCCCGACCTGAGTACGGTAATATTCCGCCAGGGTGTCCTCGAACGCCTCGCTCCTCCGGTCTCGCTGGGCCTCGAGCGCCGCTTGCTCTGCTGCTGCCCGGTCAACCGCCGCATCTCTCGCGCTTTGCTGGGACTCATTCAGCGCGTTCATGAGATCTACCTGGTCCTGGTAGACCGGAACCTGTTCGTTGGCTACCCGGTTCTGTTCGCGTTGCTCACTGAGCTGGTCCTGGATCGCCCGGAGCTGATCCTTGTACTCATTGGAGAGCCGGGAAGATGCCTGCCCGATCTCAAGCACCTCGTCCACGGTGCGGCCGGACGCCTCCGCGATCTGCTCAACCTCGTTCTTGACCGCATCGAATCCGCTCACGAATTGCTCAGACTCGCTGAGTGCCCGTGCTACGTTGTCGAGCTCGGCCGCCGAATCTTCGGACTCGTCGGCGAGCTCCGCCAGAGAGTCCCGCGCCTCCCGGACCGGTCCTCTGATAACACGGACCGCACCAACTACCGCCCCGGCCGCGAGAACCACCAGGCCCAAGCCGGTAGCCCCTCCCAGTGCAACGGCCGCCAGCTTGAGTGCGTTCACGGCCTTGATCGTCGTACCGATCGCGACGCTCATGGGCCCGAGAGCTGCCGCTACTGCCGCGATCTGGATGATGGTCCTCTTCTGCGCGTCGTCAAGCTCGGAGAACGAATCGACCATATCGAGCACTTGCGAAAGCACGGACTGGATAACGGGGAGTAGTTCGTTCCCGAGCTCGACGGCCATCTCCCTCGTCTGAGACTTGAGCTCCCGGATCTGCTGCGCTGCGGATCCACCGCTCCGCTCATAGTCCCCGATCGCGTCGGTGGATTGCTCCATGGTGAGCTCGAGCGTAGCCTGGGCCTGCGCCTGGAGCCGCGCCTGGCCGGTAAGGTCCTGCTGGCCCTTTGCTAACAGTCGCTGGTCAACGTCCGTCTGGCGGATCACCACGCCGAGCTGTTTGAGCTGTTCACGTTCTCCGAGGAGTGCGGCCGTAATCGCCTGGCTGGCCTGTTCCGTCCCGCCGGCGAGATTGTTGTAGCTCGCGAGATCCACCGCGAGAGTCTGAACTTGGCTCGAGAGCCCCAGCGCTTCCTCGGCGGTGGCGCCGAATCCTTTGAGAAGATCGCCAGTGCCCGCGAGGAGCCGCTGGGCCTCATCATTGGCGAGCCCGAAGTTATCAGAGAGGTTGTCCGCCGCCGCCTGGGCGTCGTCCTCGATACCCCGGAACGCGACGTTGAACTTGTTCTGGGTCTCTTCGGCTTCGATCGCCGCCCGTGACATGGCAACGCCCAGCCCGACTACCGGAGCCGTTACCGCGAGAGACAGACCCTTCCCGATCTGCTGGAATCGGTCCGCCGTCTTGTCGAGCTCACGAGTTGATTTCTGTAGTGCCTTCTTGAAGTCTCGGTCGTCACCGACGATCTTATACGCCAGCCGCCCGATTATGCGATCAGCCACGTGTTACCCTCGTTTGCGGTATCCCGCTCAAATCCTGTCTGCGCCATTTGTCGACGTAACACCACTCGATCTCCTCTTTGCTCACGAGCGCCATAGCATCGCGCATCATCGGCAGATCCCATTCAAACCAGTATTCGTCAGGCTGGACCCCGAACACCTTGCGGACCACCAGGGCTACTCGTCCCCAGCTGAGTCGTCCGCTTCTTTTTTTTTACTCCGTCCCACGCCCTGCATGTCTTTGTTCATCGCTGCGGCAATGAATCCATGCTGTTCGTGTCGATCGCTATTCGCCGCCCACCACTTGCGGTCAAACTCGTAGCCGTTCGCCTCGAGGATGGTCTGGATACACTGATAGGTGAGCTCCTGCCGGCGCTCGGACTCGCGGATCATTTCGTCCTGCATGTCCAAGACGTCCTGATCACCAGCCTCGCCAGAGGTAACCCGCTCCTGGAGCTGGGCTATCTTGGACTGAGCCTCTACGCCGCCGCTGGCGAGTTCCTGATACAGCTGATAGGTGGCCATGACCACCCGGCGAATCCGCCAGGTCTGGCCGGAGAGCGAAAGCTCTACTTCCGGCCTTTCCTGGCTGGCCAAATCAACCGCTCTCATCACATATCCACGCCGATTTCGTCGTAGATGTCGAGGAGCTGTTCACCGTCCGAACGGCTGGTGTCGATGGTGCCCTCGAGCTCCATCGGGATCGTTGCCACGCTGTCATTGTCAGACGGCGGGAATGCGATGGTGATCCCTGCGGTATTGACCGCACTCCAGAGCCGGACCCGGAAGATCTTGCCGCTGATCGTCTTCTCGATCTCGACAATCTTGGGCTTGAGCTCGGCGCTCTTCGATCCCATCTTGAGCGATCGGCTCGCGGCGGGAGTGTAGTCGTAATCGACCGTCACCGATTCGCTGGTGCCGAAGCTGGCGGTTCCATCACTGCGGAGTGCGATGTACCACAGGCCGTCCGTACCCTTCACAAGGGTGTAGTCATCGTCCTCGGCTCCAGCCCCGGACGAACTCGCGGTGACACTGTTGATGGTCGGCGCGCTGCCGTCGGAGTTCTGGCCCTCGATCCGGATCAGCTGGTTCGGCGTCCATCCCGATGAGATGGTCTGTTCGGCACCCTCAACCAGCGATCCACTCTCCTGTGATTCGGTGGCCACGCCGTCCATGAGCTTCTGCACGTTCGGCATGTACAGTTGCATCAGGTTGAAGCTAGCCGTGGCGGTCATATTCTTCACGAAGTCCTTGACCGTGGTTCCCACCGAGCTCACGACCTTCTGTCGGTCGTAGCTGACCGCAATGCTCGACTCTCCGTCGATCTCTCCCAGTGACGTCATCGATCCGACTGAATCGCCAACTCTTACGATTGACCCCGCCGGAATGTGTACGCTGTCATATTGCGCCATGATTTCCTCCTACTTGTAGCGGAGCGTCAGATCGATCGAATACGCCCATCTGTATACCGCCCCTATCTGTTCGCTCGTCTCGATCTCATCCTCATGTGAGACCGTGACCCATCTTGAACCCATAAAACCGTTGAACCGCTTGAGCTTGTCGAGGATCACCCCGGCAGTGTTGCGGTTCCATTCCTTGTCGATAGAGAACACCGTCAACTGGACCAGCGCCGTCCGAAGGTGGAACTCGGAGAACCGATCCGCGTCGATCTCGACACACTGGACCCCGTAGGCTCCATCTCCACCCGGAGCATCGCCGATCCCGTATAGGTGATCTCCAACCAGATCCGTCACGTCGGTCAGGGTGTAGAGATAGTCCCGGAGCATGATCCCGGCGTCCTCACACATTTCGGAGCTCCCTTTCTACCTCGTCGTAGACCTTGCGCCGGATCGCCAGCGCGGACTTGCGAATCACCGCATCTTTCGGCATCACGCCACGGCCCGCCCCGGAACCGGTACTCCGTGGACCGGTACCCTTCTCGATCAGGATCGCCACAGGATCGGTGCTCCCGCCTCGCAGTATCAGAGCGTTGTCATCCACCTCGGAGAACATCGAATCGGCATACTGCCCACTGTTGACGTGTTTCCGCGCCCGCTTTTCGAGCTCCTGCCGGAACGGCTGGGTCATGCGCTCGAGGACCCGTCGCTGTGCATCTCTCTCGTCGTTCAGCATCTCTTGGGTCAAGTCCTCAATTACGATGCCGGTCCTGCGCTTCGCCATTAGACTCGCACCTCCCGATACCCCTCGAACACGCTGCGCGCACTCATGGGGACGTCCAGGCTGTAGCTGGTCTGCAACCCGTCCGCGCCGATGGTTGTCCTGATCCCGATTGTCTGGTTGCGATCGCGCTGGTACATCCAGTCGATCACCTCACAGACCGCCCGAGTCAGATCGTCCGGTACGTGGTAGTCCGCCCCGGCCACCGAGTCGAGCTCGTAGCCGGCGCGATACTCAACACGGAT
>CAZNRF010000155.1:0-7690 GCA_964575075.1 uncultured Spirochaeta sp.
ACACGGAGACGATTTCTACGATCCGTTCCGCCAGGTGTTGCAGGCCGCCGGTGTTGATGCCGCGGAGTTGATGAGCAACTAAGAACTGGGTTTCGGTACAAGCTACCCTGTCCGGGTTCGGGCGGGGTAGCTTTTTTTGTCGTTTCCCCGCCGACGAGCGGGGCGGAGGATATGTTTTGCTCGAGTTTAAGAACCTTTACAAGACCTATGACGACGGGACGCAAGCGCTCAAGGATGTGAGTTTCTCGGTAGAACCGGGAGAGTTTCTCGTCGTGATCGGTCTTTCCGGGTCGGGAAAATCGACACTGTTGCGATGCACCAATCGGCTCATAGAACCAACGTCCGGAGAGATCATCTGGGATGACACCGATATCACCACCGCCGATTCCGGCGTGCTCCGGACCGTGCGCCGCCGCATCGGGATGATCTTCCAGCACTTCAATCTGGTGAAGCGCTTGAGCGTGATGAACAACGTGCTCAGTGGGCGGTTGGGCTACATGGATAGCTGGAAGAGCGCCTTGTACCGCTTTGATAAAGCGGACCGTCAACACGCGATGCGCGCCTTAGAACGGGTGGGCCTCACTGAGCAGGCGTACAAGCGAGCCAGCGAGCTCTCCGGCGGGCAGCAACAGCGGGTGGGCATCGCCCGCGCCCTCATGCAGGAGCCGCAAATAATCCTGGCGGATGAGCCGGTAGCCAGCCTGGACCCGGTCCTGGCGCATACGATCCTGGGATATCTGGAGCGCCTCAACAAGGAGGACGGCATCACCGTCATTTGTAGTCTTCACTACCTCGACCTCGTGCAGCGGTATGCCACCAAGGTTATCGGACTGAAGGATGGGCGCGTGGTGTATCGCGGTACCGGCGCCGACATCCGCAAGATGACCGACGCCGAGTTTAAGGAAATCTATGGAGAAGATGCGGAGCGCGTCGGTGCCCGCCCGGACTCTTCCGCCGCGACCATCGGCAGTGAGGGAGCGGAGTAATGGCAAAGACACCACAACAACGTGAACAGCAGCGCCAGGCGCGCGTCACCGCCCGTACCGCCCGGCAAAACCCATTGGTTGGTCCCGCGGGGGCGGCGATTGCGTCCCTAATCGTGCCAGGTTTGGGGCAGATCCTCAGCCGCCAGACGCAGCGAGGACTCCTCATCTTCTCGGCGCTTGCCACCAGCATCGCGATTTTTGCGTGGCGAGTGTCTGAGCTCGGCCGTCGTGTTGAGGGCTTCGGTGCCACCATCATGCGCTCCGTGGAGCGCCGGCCCGGCTTCGTGCTCTTGGTGGCTGCGGTGCTGGCCCTGATCTGGCTGGTGACCGTCTGGGATGCGTATCGCTGTTCCCGCGATCAGCGGCGACCGGTGACCGGCGTATTCCCTCTCATTATGATCGGGTTCTTCGTCTTGGGGTGGCAGATCGCCCAGATCGATGTGGTCAAACTGATTCGGGAGGCACCGGATGCGTTGCCCCCGCTCGCGCGCGTGATGTGGCCGTGGTCTGCAGCCATAGAGTATGACACTGAATCGCTCAGCGCCGAGGCGGAGATCCTGGCCGGCGAAGGCACCCCGCCGGAACGGCAGGCTCCCGTCGAGGGAGAACCGTACATTCGCGTAGAACCCAACGTGGGTGAAATGACCACCCAGGACGAGAATTACCAGACGATTCCCGGAACGCGTATTACGATCAGCGGTACCGGTTTTGCTCCCAACACCGAGACGGAGATCTGGTGGGAGGATCCGCTGAACAATGAGTTCCGGCCGCGTGAAGACGGTCAGTACATACTGTTTAACACCGATGACGAGGGTGCGTTTGAATTGGATATGACAATGCCCTATCGGTTGTCGCCGCCGAGTGCGGAAGGTCCCTTTATTCACACAGTGGAGGCGCGGCAAACCTCGCAGGTTGGTCCCCCAAAGGCTTCGGAAGCATTGAGGCTTACTATCAGTCGCATGATCGAAACGATCTTCATGGGAATGATGGCCACCTTCTTTGGAATCATCTTCTCGATACCGGTGAGTTTTCTGGCGGCGCGGAACATCATGTCCGGAAGCCGGCTGTCGATGGCGTTCTACTACCTCACGCGGACGATCCTGAACATTGTTCGCTCAATCGAGCCGTTGATTTGGGCGCTGATCGCCGTGGTATGGGTCGGGCTCGGCCCCTTTGCGGGAATCGTGGCGCTCACGCTGCACTCAATTGCTGCTCTTGGTAAGCTCTACTCCGAGGCGATCGAGGGAATCGATCCCGGTCCGATTGAGGCGATTCAGGCTACCGGCGCCAACCGGTTACAGACGATCATGTTCGGGGTGATTCCGCAGATGATCTCACCGTTCATCAGCTTCTCGATCTATCGCTGGGACATTAACGTGCGTATGTCCACCGTCATCGGATTGGTCGGTGGTGGTGGTATCGGATTCCTGCTGGTCCAGTACATCCGGCTCCTGGACTACCGCAGCGCCGGTATCGCGGTGTGGTTCATCGCGATTACCGTGGCCACGCTGGACTACGTGAGCGCGGAGATTCGCAACCGGCTGATGTAAATTGTAAACAGCTGTATGGACCAGACAACATTTTTCGGGATACCGGTGGTGGCGTTCTTTGCGCTGCCGCTGGTGATCTCCGTTATCAGTCAGGTATCCGCCCAGATCTTCAAGGTGGTGTTGTATTCGGTGGCGGAGCGGCGCTTCGCTATCGATCGGCTGGTGAATGCCGCCGGCATGCCCAGCGCCCACACCGCCTTTGTTACCGCCCTGGCCGCCTCAATTGGCCTCCAGCGGGGGGTGTCGTCGGACATCTTCGCCGTGGCCTTCGTCTTTGCCGCAATCGTGATCTATGACTCATTCCGCCTGCGGGGTCACGTGCAGCGCCACGCCGAAGCCCTCAACCGCCTGCTCGCCCCGCGGCGCGAGCTGCCCGGTTCCAGTTCTTCCCGGCGGGACCCGCAGGAGCTCTCAGAGCACGTCGGTCACACCGGTATGGAGGTGGTGGCCGGCATTATCTGGGGACTTGTCTTCGCGATGGGATTGTCGTGATGGGACTGTCGTGATGGGACTGTCGTGATGGCGGGGATGAACCGCTCGGCACGGGCGATGTGGATGGCGTATCTCGCCACGATTGCCGGGCCAGGTCACCGGCTGCCGGAGATACCGGGTACGCCGGAGGCGTGGGCCTTTGGCGCCGGGAAAGAGATGGAAGACGAGCTGGCGGAACTGGTAGTGGCGGGCACCAAGCGCGCAACCGCTACCAGCCTGGAAGGGATGCTCGTCGACGGCGACCCTATGCCCCGCATTGGTGGACACTCGGTGATCTACGACGGCGCCCGGATCGCCCGCTGCATTATCCGTACCAGCGCCGTTCATGTAGCCCCGCTGGACTCGGTGAGTGAGGCATTTGCCTGGCAGGAAGGCGAGGGTGACCGGAGTGTGGAGTACTGGCTGGAGGGGCACCGGCGATTCTTCCGTACCGAGCACGAGAAGCTGGGAATTCCCTTTTCCGATTCGATTCCGGTAATCTTCGAGGAATTTGTGGTGGTGTGGCCCCAGGAGATTGCCGACCGGCGGTAACAGGGGCTGTATACACAACCGTGTTGCGTTACCGCCGCTCCATAACTGTGGTCCGCCGGGAGGCTGGCTGTGGGAACGGGGCGCCCGCGGTGAAGGACTCTCCGCTGCCGGAGTAAGCGCAGAACGCCTCACCGGATGGGGTCAGGCCCTGGTGCTGCAGGGGGCGTTTCTGTTCACCTTCGACGTCGTACTGGCGGAGCGCATCGCTCGGGAGCGTCGCTCGCTGGAGTAGTGTCTCTGGCCGCAGTAGTGTTATCGCCTGAAATTTGCGATACTACCCCCACATGAACACACAAAATTGGGACTCACAGACACCGGTTATTCTTGTCACCAACGACGACGGCATCGGCTCTCCCGGATTGATCGCTGCTGTGGAGGCGGTGCGCCATCTTGGTCACGTGGTGGTGGCCGCTCCCACCGAGCAGCAGACTGCCCGGGGTAGAAGCCTCGTTGGCGACCGCAACGATCACTTTCACGCGATCGAACTGCCCACCGCCGTGGATCAGGGGAGCGACCACGGACCGATTCACGCCTGGCACATAAACGCCTCGCCGGCGCTGGTGGTGCGCCACGCCTTGGCGGTCTTTTTCCATGACCGGTACCCGGATCTGGTGGTTTCCGGTATCAACTACGGCGAGAACCTGGGCAATAACATTATGATCTCCGGTACCTTGGGGGCTGCCTTTCAGGCCGCCGCGCAGGGCGTGCCGGCGCTGGCGGTTTCCCGGCAGACGGATATCGGCCACCATTTCTCTTACGGAGATTTGGACTGGGCCGATGCCACCCGGGTCACACGAAGCTGGGCGCAGCGGATGGTGGAACTCACCTTTCGCGGGGCGTACCATCCCCCGGACGGGCGCGTCCCCGCCGACGGGTCCACCGCGCATCCCGCTGCGGAGGTTCCCTTCGATGTGCTCAAGCTCGATATTCCCGACCCGTGCCCCGAGGGCACCGAGGAGCGCATCACGAGCCTCTCCCAGCGCCACTACTTTATGTCCCACCTGGATAATCCAACCCCGGAGACGCCGATTCGCGCCGCTACCACCCATGTGGACGTGGACCCAGTCGGTCTTGCCGCCGATGACGATATCTACGCGATCGCCGTGGATCGGGTCGTCTCAGTTACGCCCCTGCAAATGGACAGCACCGCGCCCCTCTCTCCGGCGCGGGACCTGTTACTGGGAAGTTCAGCACGGTAGGTTTGCTGGTGAGCACCCATCCCCCGGACCAGGACCAGAACTCCTCGCAGTACCGGAACTCCTCGCCGGACCAGACCTCCTCGCCGGATCAACTCTCCTCCGGTGACATTGATCACGGCCAACGGCTGGTGCGTCGGTTTGCCCTGCTCAACGGGATCTCCGTGGCGCTGCTCATGGACAGCATGCTCATCTTGTACGCCATTCGAAACGGCGTGAGTGATTCCGCCGTGGCGGTGCTGGTCTCGTTTATTCATCTCACCATGCCGCTGGTGATCGTAGGGAAGGGGCTCATCGCCCGCATCGGCGCCGCCCGCACCTGGGGAATGGGGTGGTTTCTGCGAAACGTCTCCGCTGCAGTGATGATTGTGGCGCCGTTTCTGCCGCCGGAGGTGCCCCAGTACGCCCGGACGGGGGTGATACTGTTGGGGGGCTTCGGCTTCGCCGCGTTTCGGTCGATCGGTCTGGTGGGCAACTCACCCCTGATCGGGGAGATCACCCGGAGCGGCGACCGGGGACGGTTTCTTTCGGGAAACTGGGTGCGCGCCACCACCACGCAGATGTTGACGCTGGTGGCGGTAATCTTCCTCTTGCAGTACGCCCCGGAGACGTGGATGTTTCAGGTGGTGATCGGCTTTGCCGCGGCCCTGGGCATGTACGTGGGAATCGTCCTCTCCCGGGTGCCCGAGTCCGACGTGCCGCGAATATCGGCGCAGAAGCCGCTGCGGGAGGTGTTCTCCCGGGTGTGGGGCGTCACCCGCATGCGCAAGCTCCTCTTCGCCTGGGCGGCGAGCTTTGCCGCGTTCACCCTGGTGATCCCCTTTGCGGTGATTACCCTCAAAAACGGCTACGGCCTCTCCGATTACCAGGCGCTGAGCTTTACCCTCTTCACCCTCAGCGGCGGGATCGTCGCCAGCCTGGTAAACGGCATCGTTGCCGATCGGGTGGGCCCCCGGCCGTTGCTCATTCTCTATGTGAGCAGCCTGGCGGTGATCGCCGGCTATTGGGCGGTGGCACCGGCAACCCTATCGGTGATCCCCACGGCGTTGGCGTTCTTCATCGCCGGCTACAGTAAGTTCGGCATTCTGGCGGTAAGCAACCACTACTTCCTGGATATCGCCGACGGCGCCGACCGGGTGGGGAGCTCCATGATCCTCCGTGCCACCTCCGGTGCGGTGGCGGGGCTCATCGGCTCCGTGTTGGGAGGCGGCATCCTGGAGTCCCTGCACCGCCTGGGATTTGGGGGGATCGACATTTACCGAAACTACTTTCGCATCGCGATCCTGGTCTTCGTTATACTCATCCCCGTGGTTCGTGCCCTGGATCGCCTGGAAGAATGGCCCGTACGGCGGGCGGCGTTGCTGCTCCTGCAACCGTGGCGCATCGTGCGGATGCGCCGCGAGCGAACCCGTGCCGAGGCTCAGAACACCTGATACTCAACTACCTCGTCGATTCTGATCAACACCCGCACCTGCGCCTCGTAGGTGCCGCTCACGGTGCGGACTCGAGGGGGCCGGTCCAGCAGTACGCTGCCCACCACTTCCCGCGGTCGGTTGAAGGTGGTTCCCCGTAAGTAGTCGCGAATCGCCTGGTGAATCGCCTCCTCCATCGCCTCGAGCTTTCCCGGAAATCCCTCTTCCAGTGGGGCAGTTCCCATACCACCGCTGCGTTCGGTATCCATCGCACGCCACGCCTCGAGGCGCTGCACATCCCCCGCGGACAGGGCAAAATCGATCTGGCCATGAATCGCGCTGTCCCGGTTTCGCGAATCCCGCAGATCCCGCAACCGCAATCGCGGATCCCCCCAGGCGATCTCGCCCACCCGCTCCAACTCAAAATAGCGCGTCACCCCTCGGGCGGCATACTCCGGCGTATAGACAAAGTCCCACCCGAAGATCATCCCTGAAAGCACATACTGCGCCTCGCGCAACAGCCGCTCCTCCGCATCGGTGTCGGGATGGATAATACGGTCCTCCATCGCCCACACCTCCAGGGTGATCTCCCCGTTAAACGGTGCCGCCGGCGCCGGGGTCTGGGCCGCCACCGGTGCGGAGAGCGTACCCATCCCGCCGAGCAGCGCCACCGCCACGAGCAGGGGATACCGAGAAATCGGAAATCTTAGGTCGAACCCGCAGGGTTCCGCGCTGCGGCCCCGCTTCAGCACACGTCTCACCCCATCAGTATCGGTGGGGTGGGTGGTAAGTATGAGTGGGGTGGTCGCCGCTGATGGTATGCAAAAATCATTCTATGCCCAGTACCATAGTGATTCCGGTTCGCCGGCGAAGGGGATCCCGAAATCGGCCCACCACAGTTCACCACGTGTCATCTCTGGTGAGTTCTCTCATCGCTTCAATCGAGGGTTCCCTCCGCGATTCGGGTGTCGTGTGGTTTTCGATTCGTTCGTAGACTTCGTTCAACCTCTCGGTGATCTCTTCTCTTTTATGGCGTTTTATGAACTCCGCCACCGCCCGTGCAAACAGCTGACTTCGCGGGATTCCCATTGCCCGAGCGGTCTGCTCGGCATCCTCATACAACGCATCAGGTAGTGATATCGCAGTCTTCATACCTATAGTATAACCCCGGTATAACCAATAGACAAGTCGGTGGGAGTTTATCTTTATTATGTGTGCCGAACTGCTCCATGAATCGCGATTGACATGTACCCATTAAGAGGATACTTGTGACTTCGTGGCAAGCCAACGTGGCGAGGAGTAGCGCGTATTTTTCCGTAGGAAGGTCGAGAAGAACAGTCACAAGGCGACGATGACTCCGGGCGAGAACCTGCGGGTCTACCGTGAACTTCACGGAATGTTCCAGGCCGTGCTGGGAGCCAAGCTGGTGGAGAATGGACACCGACCTATCAGCAAAGCAGTAGCAAAGCGGCTGGCGGAGCTGTTCGATGTCTCCGTCGAGAAGTTCATCTGACGAGGCGGAG
>CAZNRF010000156.1:0-7640 GCA_964575075.1 uncultured Spirochaeta sp.
CGGCGAGGCCGCGGAGGCGTTACTGCTTCACGGAGCCAAAGATCTGGCTACCATCCGTTGGCATATCGGCAACATGGAACAGGATCGCGAGCGGGAGCGGGCGGAGCGAAACCTCCGGGAAGTCCTCTCCTATGTGGAATCCGGGGCGTGTCGGCGGCAGCGTCTCTTAGCTCATTTTGACGAACATCACCCGGGGAACTGCAATTCCTGCGACGTGTGTCTTGGAGAAGTGGTCCTCGAGGACACCACGGTGCCGGCGCAGAAGCTGCTTTCCGCCGCGATTCGTACGGGAGAACGATTTGGGGCGCACCACCTGGTGGATATTCTCATCGGTGAACACACCGATCGGGTCGAGCAGCTTGGGCACCACCGCCTTCCGACGTTCGGCGTAGGCGTTGACCGCGATAGACAGTGGTGGCTCCGGTTCGCCCGAGAACTGGAGTCCGGGGGATACCTGGAGCGGCAGAAAATCGACGGTACCACTCGGCGCGGAGGGTTCCGGCTGACCGAATCGGGTCGACGCGTACTGGCCGGTAAGCAGTCGGTCGTGTCGATGGAAGATGGTCGCTCCGGTCGCTCAGGCCGCTCCGGTCGCTCCGGCCGTTTCGGAACAGGTTCTGCGTCGGGGGCGGGGGCTACCCGGAACGCCGAGTCCCCCCGGCGTGGCGAGTCCGCCCTGCGCGCGGGGCCTTCCGCGGAGGAGGCGGCGACGCCCCTGCGGGAGGACCAGCAGCGCCTCTTCGAGAGCCTGCGGCTGCTTCGTACCGAACTGGCCCGAGCACGGTCGGTGCCGCCCTACGTGATTCTCTCCGATCGCAGCCTGAAAGTGATCGCCCGAAATCGTCCCACCGACCGCGCCGGTCTGCTTCGCTGTCACGGTATCGGTGAAGCGAAGCTGGAACAATTCGGCGACGAAATCCTGCAGACGATTCGATCGGCGCTCTTGCAATAGATTTGCATAATCATACATAGTAAGGACGGATGACGGGGAAATCACCACCGATCGACACCCCGCGGCAGGCGACGTTCTCGATCGCCGCGGTTGATGCAACTCACGGGGTAGCCGGTTGCGCCACCGCCTCGCGGTATGTGGCAGTTGCCTCCCTCGTGCTGCACGCCGCTTCCGGCGCCGGCGTTGTGATCACCCAGTCCGTGGCGGACCGGAGTCATGGGGTGCGGGGGCTGCAGCTCCTGGCGGGCGATGCCGCGCCGCCGCAGGTGCTGGAGTCGATTCTGGCTGATGATGATCGGCGCGAGCTGCGGCAGGTGGCGGTGGTCGATCGCCGCGGCGGTGTCTCTCATGTTTCCGGCGCCCAGTGTTCGCCGATCGTGGCCAGCCATGAAGAGGACGGCGTGGTAGCGCTGGGTAATATGCTGGCATCTGATGAGGTGCCGGCGGCGATGGTTGCGGCGTATCATCGCGTGTATTACGGGTTCGGGCCCGTTTCGCCGCAACGCCGGCGAGCCAACGGTATGGCTGAGGCGCTTATCGCCGCATTACATGCCGGGGAGCGGGCCGGGGGCGATATGCGGGGAAAGCAGGCCGCGGGGGTTCTGGTTGTCGCCGCTGGGGCGGGGTACGGTGGGCGAGACGATCGCGCGGTGGATCTTCGCGTGGATGATCATCCCGCGCCCGTGGATGAGCTACAACGAATATTCGGTGTCTTTTTAGAAAACCAGCGTCGGGAGTTTGAGAAGTAGCCAATGGATGGCTGCGACTCCTGAGGCTGAAAAGGAGTGCGTATGAAACGTTGGACAGCGATGATGGTGCTGCTGACCATGGCCGCATCGGCGGCGTTTGCCGCTGGGGCGGGGGAACAGGAAGAGGGGCCGGAAACATTGGTGGTGGGGCAGATCGCCGAGCCGAATGCGCTGGACCCGCACACGGTTACCGCGGTGAATGATTTTCGAATTCTGGTAAATCTCTACGACGGCCTTGTTCGATTTCAGGATGGATCGTTGGCGGTAGAGCCGGCGCTTGCCACGAACTGGGAGATCAGTGATGACGGGACCGTGTACACCTTCGAGCTGCGTGAGGGGGTGAACTTTCACGATGGAACGCCCTTCAACGCCGAAGCGGTGAAGTTCAACTTTGACCGCATGCTCGACGAGAGCCATCCCTACTACGATACGGGACCCTTCCCTCTTTCATTTTACTTCAGCGCGATTCAGGAGACTCGAGTGGTGGATGAGTACACCGTCCAGCTGATTCTCGAGGAACCCTTTGCGCCGCTCATGTCCAATCTGGCCTATCCCACGGGTCTTCTTGTTTCTCCCAGCGCGGTGGAGACCTTCGGCGACGAGTTCGGACGCAATCCTGTGGGGACCGGGGCGTTTCAGTTTGTGGAGTGGGAAAGCAATACGCGTGTGACGGTGGAAGCCAACCAGGACTACTGGGACGGCCCGGTGGGCGTGGACCAGGTGATCTTTCGGCCGATCACCGATGCCAACACCCGGGTTACGGAGATGCTTTCCGGTGGGCTGGACCTCATGGTAGAAGTGCCGCCGGACAGTGTGCAGGTATTCGAGGAACGGGATGAGTTCTCCGTGTATGAGCAAGCCGGTCCACACCTGTGGTTTCTTATTCTCAACCTCCGAGAGGGACCGTTCACCAGCAAGGCGATGCGCCAAGCGGTAAAACTACGCGATCGACAAGGAAGGCTTGGTGGAAAACGTGCTACAGGGGACCGCTACGGTAGCGGATAGCCCGATTCCTCCTGCCTTTGACTGGGCGTACAACGAAGATCTCGACCCCTATCCTTACGATCCCGCTCGCGCCCAGGAACTGATCGAAGAAGCGGAGTACAACGGAGAAGAGCTGGTGTTCTACGTCACCGAAGGTGGCTCGGGAATGCTCGATCCCGTTCCCATGGGTACCGCCATTCAAGCGGATCTGGAAGCGGTCGGACTTGATGTCTCCATTGAAACCTACGAATGGAATACGTTTCTCGGTCGTGTGAACCCCGGACTCGAAGGGAAAGCGGACATGGCGCAGATGGCATGGATGACCAACGATCCGGATACGCTCCCGTTCTTGGCGTTGCGTACCGAGGCGTGGCCGGAAGAGGGCGGTTTCAACTCCGGATATTACTCCAACCCGGAGGTGGACGAGCTGCTGGCCCAAGCGCGGCGCAGCACCGATCAGGCCGAGCGTGCGCGGCTCTATCGCGAGGTACAGGAAATCGTCTACGACGACGCGCCGTGGGTGTTCGTGGCGAATTGGCAACAGAACGCGGTGGCAGTTTCCGATTTGAGGGATTTCAGCTTACAGCCGTCGTTCCTTTTGAAGCTGGCTCCGGTGAGCTTCGAGTAAGCACCCGATACATTGCGCGGGCCGGCGCTATCGGCCGCCCCGCGCGGATCGGAACTGCGGTATGTACCGATATATCATAAAACGTCTGATCCTGGTGATTCCCGTGCTCCTGGGAATCTCAGTAATCGTCTTTCTCATAATGGCGTTGCTGCCGGGGGATGCGGCCCAGGCGATCCTCGGGTCCTTTGCGACGCCTGAGAACGTAGCCCGTGTACGGAACGATCTGGGGTTGGATGAACCACTGGTCACGCGCTATTTCATCTGGCTGGGAAACATTCTCCAGGGTGATTTCGGCCGATCGTACACATTGCAGCGACCCGTTCTGGATGAGGTTCTCGATCGCCTGGGGCCAACGCTCCTGCTGGCGGGAACATCGTTGGTCCTTGCCTCAATCATGGGCATGCTCGCCGGAATCATTGCCGCGATCAAACAGTTCGGCTGGCAAGATGCGCTATTCACCTTTATCGTGCTGATCGGAATCTCCACGCCGTCGTTTTGGCTTGGGTTGATGTTTGTCCTCCTCTTTTCTCTGAACTTGGGGTGGCTGCCGGTAAGCGGCATGACTGCGGTACTTGGGGGTGGTGGTTTCCTGGACGTTCTGCGTCATCTGGTGTTACCGGCGGTGACGCTGGCGGTTGTAGCGACGGGGGTGATCGCCAGACTCACCCGCTCTACGATGCTCGAAGTACTACGGCGCGATTTTATTCGCTCCGCCCGAGCGAAAGGACTTCCGGAACGAACGGTAATCATGAAACACGCCTACAAAAACGCCCTGGTAAATATTATTCCCGTCCTGGGCATTCAGGCGGGGTTCGTAATTGGCGGTGCCGTCTATATCGAGACGGTGTTTCAGTGGCCCGGAATCGGGCGGATGCTGGTAAATGCGATCCTCACGCGAGATGTGCTGCTGGTGCAGGGAGGTGTGGTTGTGGTCGCGGCGATTTACGTGCTTATCAACTTGACCGCGGATGTATTTCAGCACTTTCTTGATCCGAGAATCGGCGTATGAGGCGATGCGGTGAGCTCTTCTTCTAAGTTACGGCGCTTTTTCTATAACCGGCTGGCTACGGTGGGGTTGATCGTCGTTCTGGCGGTGATCGCGATTTCCGTGATGGCTCCGATCCTTCCCTTGGCTGACCCCAACACCACGGAGCTCCAACTCCGTATGGTCCCTCCCGGCAGTGACGAGCGCCCGCTGGGGGCGGACGAACTGGGAAGAGACATGCTCTCCCGGTTGATCTGGGGCCTTCGGGTGAGCCTTGCGGTGGGTATTTCGGCTACGGCGATCGCGGCGGTAATCGGCTCGTTGATCGGAATCTTCTCCGCGTTTTATGGCGGGATACTGGATAACACCCTCATGCGCGGGGTGGATATGCTGATGGCGTTTCCCTACATGTTGCTGGCGCTATCGATTGTGGCGGTTCTGGGGCCGGGCTTGTTTAACGCGCTCATTGCGATTTCTATCGTGAATATTCCCTTTTTCGCTCGTAACGTCCGCGGTGCCACGGTGGGGTTGGTGCGCCTGGAGTACGTGGACGCCGCGCGGCTCAGTGGGAAAAGCGATTTGCAGATCCTCTTCGGTGAGCTGCTGCCCAACGTACTGCCGGTGATTTTCATCACGATCTCCACGACGGTGGGATGGATGATTCTCGAGACCGCCGGGCTAAGCTTTCTCGGACTCGGGGCGCAGCCACCTACCGCTGACTTGGGATCGATGCTGGGAGAGGGGCGCAAATCCATTCTTACCGCTCCCCACGTGGCAACTCTCCCGGGCCTGGTGATACTGGTGCTGGTAATTGGAATCAACTTGCTGGGTGATGGATTGCGAGATGTACTGGATCCGTATTTGCGGTCCGGGGCTTTAGTAAGTCCGCAACCGGCGACGGCTGTAGAAGGCACGCTTCGACACCGATTGGATCGGCCGCAGAAGGTCTCCGCTCCCGATGCATCAGCTGCCGGTTCCGGCGCCTCCTCGCAGCCCCCCCTCGAGGTAGACCAGTTACAGACGTGGTTCTGGCAGCAACAGGGGCGCCGGAGCGTACCGGTGCACGCTGCTGATGGGGTGAGTTTCCAGGTGGAGCGCGGCAGGGCCCTGGGCATTATGGGAGAGTCCGGGAGCGGTAAATCGGTGACGGCGCTATCCGTGTTGGGACTCGTTCCTACACCCCCCGGGCGGATTATGAACGGGAGCATTCGCTACTACGGAGAAGAACTGATCGGGGCGCATATCGAGCGGCTTCGGCACTATCGGGGCAACCGGATCGCCTATATCTTTCAGAATCCGATGACCAGCCTCAACCCCCTGATCAGCGTGGGTGAACAGATCGCCGAGTCGGTTCGCTATCACCAGGGTGTCTCCCGGGGCGCCGCCCGCGCCCGGGCGCTGGAACTGATGCACAAAGTACAAATACCCGACCCGGAGGCGCGTCTGGACAGCTTTCCCCACGAGCTCTCCGGGGGTATGCGTCAGCGGATCGGGATCGCCATGGCGCTGGCCAATGATCCGGATGTGATTATCGCTGATGAGCCCACCACCGCGCTGGACGTAACGATTCAGGCGCAGATCCTGAAGTTGTTGGATAGCCTCCGCCAATCAGAAGGCGTCGCACTAGTCTTTATCTCCCACGATTTCGGTGTGATCAGCGAAATTTGCGATCGTGTGGTGGTGATGTATGCCGGCCAAGTGGTGGAGTCCGGGACGGTAGACGAGATCTATCGCCGTCCCCTTCATCCCTATACACGGCGCCTGATGGAGTGCGTGCCGCGTCTCGGTGAGCGCTCGCGCACGCTCGCGGCGATTCCGGGGCTGCCCCCCGCCCTGGACGATCTTCCCCGGGGGTGTCGTTTCGCCGACCGATGTGACGTGGTGATGGAGCAGTGCCGAGCTGAACCCGTGGCGCTCCGCCGGGTGGGAGATCGGGAAGCGCGGTGTGTTCGGGTGGAAGGACGAATCGAAGGACGGAGCGTATGACCGGTGAGGCGGAGCTGCTTCTGGAGTTGCGCGATGTGGAGCGCACATTTGGCGGAGAACGGCGCTTTCTCGCGTCGCGAGCGCCCACGATCCACGCGGTGAACGGCGTTGACCTCCATTTGCGCCGGGGTGATGCATTAGGCGTAGTAGGAGAGTCCGGTTGCGGCAAGAGCACCCTGGCACGCATGATTATGGGCATCATACCACCCACCAGCGGTGCAATTGTCTATCGCGGTGAGGATCTTTCTGAGCTGAGGGGCGCGCACCGCCGCCATATCTACCGCAAGATCCAGTTCGTGTTTCAAGATCCCCAGAGCTCACTGAACCCTCGTAAGACGGTGCGCGAGATTCTTCAGGCACCGATGCGTCATCTTCTGAATCTCACTCCTGATCAGAGGGAAGAGAAAGCTCGGGAGTTGATGGCTCGGGTGAACCTTCGGGAGGAATTCCTCGATCGTCACCCCCATGAGTTCTCCGGGGGGCAGGCGCAGCGGATCGGCATCGCCCGGGCGCTGGCGGTAGACCCGGAGATCCTGATACTTGATGAGCCGGTGAGTGCTCTCGACGTGTCTATTCAAGCGCAGATTCTCGAGTTGTTACGGCGGCTGAAAGACGACCTGGGTCTCACGTATCTGTTCATCAGTCATGATCTCGCCGTAGTGGACTACCTGTGCGAGCGGGTCGCGGTGATGTACTTGGGAAAGGTTGTGGAGCAGGGCACCGTACAGGATATCTTCGAGATGCCCCGCCACCCCTATACTCACGTGTTGCTCGCCAGCGTTCCGGAACCGGGACAACAACGCCCGCCGAGACTCGAATTGCCCGGGGAGCTCCCCAATCCGTCGCGCCTGCCAAGGGGTTGTAATTTTGCGCCTCGGTGCTATCGCGCCACGGAGCGCTGTGGCGGGGAAGAGCCGCAACTGGCAGGCTACGGTTCCGGGGGTACCCACCGGGCGGCATGCTTCTATGCGGATGACCCTCAGCCGCCGGTGGTATAATCTATGCCTGTGAATGATCAGACCGCTGCTCCCGAGGAGCTGACCGAGTATCGTCGAACCCTGGATCGCCTCGATGCCGCTCTCGTGTATCTGCTGGCCGAACGGTTTTCGATTACGGAATCGATCGGGCAATTGAAGGCGGAGCTGGATCTCCCGGCATTGGACGCGCGCCGGGAAGATGAACAATTGGAGCGGATCCGATCGATCGCGGAGTCCGCCGGGCTATCTCCAGTATATGGGGAAGCCGTGTTTCGTAGCATTACCTCACTGGTTCGTGAGCGCCACGAAGAGATTCGGCGCAAGACGGGGAGTCGTCCCTAAACGAGACCGCTGCCGGGTATCCGGTGGTCAACTCCAC
>CAZNRF010000157.1:0-7629 GCA_964575075.1 uncultured Spirochaeta sp.
CGTTTCCCCTTCGTGGACGTTACCGGGGAACGAGGGTATCTACAGTTGGCAATCAGATGAGCGCAGCGAGTATCAACCCAGTGTTGAAAACAGCGGCGATGGCGCAACGTTATGGCAGATTTATACGGGCACATGTTCGTCCGACGCAGGCGAACCAGGTCTGCGGAGTATTACCGTATCCTACGCAACCCGCCCGGTCTGGACGGTGACCTTTGATTATAACGGCGCTACCGGTGGAATCGGCGACCAGACACGAATTGCTTACAACGATGTCGAGGCCCGCCTAAATCCTGGATGGGACTTCATAGCCCCCACCCGAAATGGCTTGCGCTTTGGCGGGTGGGGGACGACACGGGACGCCGGTGGAGATTCGTGGTCGAATGGTTCAAGCGACATTACTTCAGATACTCCGGCTCATACAGATTGGTTCACCAGCGGTCAAAGCAACTTACAACGAAAAGTCACGAGCAACATGACTCTCTACGCTCGATGGATCGCCGATGTAACGTTTAATGAAAATGGGGGTACCGAGGACGGTGGCGGCAGCTCTACCCAGTCGGTGTACGTAAATGATGGCGATTCAACAACTGTCATTCCTCCAAACCTGACCGCAGCATACGACTACGATGTATTTATGGGCTGGTATTCCGATTCGGCGCTTTCTACCTTGGTCTCGTCTGAAATAGCGAGCGTCTCGGTAAGCGGAACAGGCTCAATCTACGCTGGGTGGGGACCGAACCCACTGTACGCTGTTGGAGAGCCCGGTACTGGTGGTGGAACCGTATTCTATGTGAAAGATGGAGCGGGACCACGGGCTACTTCGCAGACATGGCGGTTTCTGGAGGTTGCGCCGACAGATATTGATGGGGTGACTGAAGACGGCTCTTTGCGGGAGAATAGAGCACGTTGGGGCTTGCATGTTCGTGCTGAAGATCAGTCTTTTACTACAATCTCCACTCACAATACGCTTGGCGGAGGCAAAGAAGCGACCGAAGCGATCTTGAGTCAGAAAGAATCATCAGAGACAAACAACGCAGCGTATCAGGTCAGTCAATATGGCAATGCCGGGGACGACTGGTACCTGCCCTCCGTCGCTGAGCTTTTAGAGCTCTCGGAACTTTGGGAAAACGTCAATATCGGTATGGTTACCGGTACTGGATTGAGTCACCGATATTGGGCCTCCACAAGTGAAGGAAACAACGAAGCCATGAACGTTTGGAAGAGTTCGTCTGGTGCTTCACTACAGTCGGGACCATACGCACGAAACAATCACCTCCGAGTCCGCCCCGTCCGCCGCTTCTAAGGCATAGCGGACACGTATCACCACCCCTCCCCCGCGCCAGGGATTGGAGGGGCGCCGTGGGGCGGGGCCGAAAGGTCCCGCCCCGCGTGCGGTCCGGCGGCGATAGGCGCCGGACGGGACCCCCGCAAAGCCCGGTGCCCCGGACCGGTGCGCCGGGCCGGGGCAGGCGCCCCAATCTTCGGGAAAACGAGGAACTCGTGTCACACGACACCTCATGTCACCGCCACAGCAGCTGCTTCAACAGCGGATTCGGGAACTTCCGTTTCTGAACGATGGCGTAGAACGTCTCGTGGATTTCGGGGATTTCCCGGATCTGACGCAGGATGCCCTGGTCCAGTTCGTCCTTTACGACGATAGGCGGAACAACCGTTAATCCCACGCGTTCCCGGGCGATGATGCGGAGCATCGTCATGTCGTTGACTTCGGCTTTGATGTTGACCGCAATACCGAACCGCTCGACGAGGGCGTCGAAGGCGATGCGAATATTGCTGTCGAGACTCGGGAGAATCAGTGGTTCCGTGGAGAGCAGGTTTTTGAGACTCCGATCCCCGTCGGCGAAGGAGGCATCGCCGATGAGGCCTACCGGCTGCTCCGAGATAAGATGAGATACCCATGGGGTTGCGGCGTCCCGGGTGGGAACGGTGTTTGCAAGTACCACATCCAATCGATGGGTTTCCAGCTGGAGAAGCAGCTCCGCCAGGGAGCCTGAGGATACCACGAGCTCCACGTCCGGCTGCCGGAGGAGGGAGCCGAAAAACTCGATCTGAAAGTTGCGTGAAAGAGTGGTTATCGCACCAACGCGAAATACCCGCCGGGTAACCTCGTAGTTATGGGTCAGCTGGTACAGGAGTTCATCGCCGGTGTGGAAGATCGTATCGGCGTAGCCCAACACCATCCGGCCCGCTTCGGTGAGTACGAGTTGTTTGCTGCGTCTCTCGAAGAGTTGGTGGCCAAGGTCGGCCTCCAACGTGCGGATTTGCACCGACAGCGCAGATTGAGAGATGTGCAAGTGATTGGCGGCGCGGGTAAGGTTGCCCTCGTGGGCAACGTAGTAGAAATACCGTAGATGGTTGTAGTTGATCTTCATGGTTATTTATAAAATAACGAACGATATCATGCATACAATCAATTTTACTTAAGTATTTCCGATCGATATCCTCACCAGCGGAGGTACGATATGGATGTCCTGCTCGAGTTTTTCTTCCGGTTCGTTGGTCAGCTCCAGTCTCCCACACTCGCGTTTCTGATCGGCGGAGCGCTGCTGGCGGCTACCGGTAGTCGCCTGAGTATACCCAACTCGATTTACCAGTTCGTTGTATTTGTTCTGCTCATGCGTATCGGTATGCAGGGTGGGATCGAGATTCGTGAGGCCGACCTGGCGGAGATGCTTCTGCCGGCGTTCTTCGCGATCGTTATTGGCCTGGTTATCGTTGTGCTGGGTCGCGGTTTCTTCTCCTGGGTGCCGCGGGTTCGTCCTGAGGATGGCATCGCCACCGCCGGTCTCTTTGGTGCGGTGAGCGCCTCTACCCTGGCGGCGGGGATCATCGTCCTCGAGGAGGAATCGATGGCGTTTGAGGCGTGGGTGCCGGCGCTCTATCCGTTTATGGATATACCGGCGTTAATTCTGGCGATCGTCCTGGCGAATCTGCATCACCGGAAGGAAGCGTCCGGCGCCAAACGAGCGGTCAGTATCGGGGAGATTCTCCGGGAGAGCCTGAGAGGACCGGCGTTATCGGCTCTCGTGCTGGGACTGGTGCTGGGGCTGTTGACGCAGGTCGATACGGTGCTTGCAAGCTTTTACGACCCCCTGTTCCGCGGGTTTCTCTCAATACTAATGCTTATCCTTGGGATGGAGGCCTATACCCGCCTCGCGGAGCTTCGGAGCGTGGCCCCGTGGTTTGCCCTCTACGCGCTGGTGGCTCCCGTCGTGCATGGGGCGATCGGTTTCGGCTTCGGATATGTTGCGCATCTGCTGGTGGGCTTTAGTCCCGGGGGAGTGGTTCTTCTGTCGGTGATCGCCGCGTCGAACTCCGATATATCCGGGCCGCCGACGCTTCGGGGCGGAATACCCGCAGCTAATCCTTCGGCCTATATCGGAGCCTCCACGAGTGTTGGTACACCGATGGCGATCGCGGTGTGTATTCCGCTGTTCCATTCCCTCGGGCAAGCGGTGTTTCAGGTATAAAGGAGGATCGATATGTTTCATGAAGCGATAAAAGTGATCGTGGTCACCGAGAAATTTGTTCAAGACCGGGTGTGCTCTCTGATCGAATCCTGCGGCGGCAAGGGCTATACCTTGGTATCAGCAGGAGGGAAGGGCTTTCATCATCTCCACGCCACCGATGACAAGGCGTCGGTGGTAGAGGGGTTTGGCAACATCAAGATTGAGGTGATCGTTCGGGATCGCGCGGTAGCAGATGCGATCGCCGCCGCGGTAATGGAGCAGGTGTTTGGTCAGTATCCGGGCATTATCTATCTCGAGCACGTTGAAGTGTGGCGAGAAGAGCGGTTTTAAGGGTGAACTCGTCGGTTACAGTCTTCCCCGTATGGTGCGTACCACGCTTATCACTACAAAGTAGGCGGAGAGCACGATGAACGCCCAAAAGGATAGGGGATCACGCTGAGACAGGTGGCCGGCGGCGGTTCGCTCCGCTACAAGATAGAAGGCCAACGCCCCCCACAAAAAGGTAAGAGTTACCGTGAGGGGCCGATAGGCGCGCACCCGAAAGGGATGAATCACTTTGATCGGTGTGAAGGTAAGCGCGGCAATAATCGGTACCAGAATCAGATTCACCATCGGGGGGCTTTCAAGGAGATAAAAACCCAGGACAACAAGATTCCAGGCGGCGGGGAAGCCGGTAAAGAAGTTGTCTTCGGTTTTTAGCCCCTTGTTGGCAAAACAGTACAATGAACTGACCACGATGATCGCTGATGCTGCCAGCTCCCACCCGACCGGCACGAGACCGAACTGGTAGAGAAAAACTGCGGGAATCAACGCGTAGTTGGTGTAGTCAATCACATGGTCGAGGACGACGCCGTCCACATGGGGTAGCACGGCACCGACCCTGAAGTGGCGGGCGAGGGGGCCGTCTGCGGCATCAATGATCAGGGCGATCACCAGCCAGATGAGCACGCCCGTCACGTCCCCGCGCAGTACATGGATGAGTGCGTTCAACCCCGCCACGGCGCCGGCAGCGGTGAGTAGGTGTACCGCCCAGGCCCGTGCGCGTGCGCGTGCGCGTGCAAATCGTTGGTTATTCTCGTCAACTTGGGTATTCATGAGCGGCCCAAGCATAGGAGAACCACCCGTTCACCGCAAGCGGGGGGTGGCATGACGAAGCAGCCGCGCTGACCGGCGGGTGTGCACAAATTCCGTTACGTGGCGATCTCGCCTTCGCGGCGTACGATTTGACGCCAGCTCCACCACCAGGTAAACGCCGCGGCCGTCCAGTTGACCACCGCAAGTCCCCACCAGACGCCGTTCACGCCCATGCCAAGGGTAAAGGCCAATAGGGTAAACACTCCCAGCGGAGCTCCCAGCTGCCGGTACAGCCCAATCCAGAAGATCGCCCCCGGTTTCTTGAGCCCCTGGAGAATCGAGTTTGCCTGAAAGAGAATGACGTAGCTGTAAAACGTCACCGCCTGGATCTGCAGGTACGCGGAGCCGACGGTCATGACGTCGGGATCACTGTTGAACAACCCGATCAGATGGTGGCCAAAGAAGAAGATCCACGGGTACATCGCCAGAAAGATCCCCAATCCCATGAGCAGGGTGGTACGGTAGGAGCTGCGAATACGCTCAATCTTGGCCGCCCCATTGCTCTGGCCCACCATCGTTGCCAAGGCGATATTCAGCCCGATTGTGGGCACCAGGGCGATTTGCTCTATTCTGATCGCCGCCCCGTAGCCCGCAACTGCGGAGGTACCGAATCGTCCCACGTATGAGGTGATCACGAAAGTACCGGCTGCCATGGTGAGGAAATTGAGCATTGCCGGGAGCGCCTGCCCCAAAATCTCCCGGAACGCTTCGGCCCGCGGACGAAAGTCGTCGGCGGTGATTCCTTTGAGAATTTCCAGGGTCCGTCCCCGGCGGGCTACGTAGAAGATACCGCCCGCCTGGACCAGCACCGTTGCCAGGGCGATTCCTTCGACGCCCATTCCTGGAATTATGGTGATTCCTCCCGGTTGCCAGCCAAACATCAGCAGCGGGTCCAGTCCCACGTTTACAAAAAAACTCACTATCAAGATGTTGCGATACGTTTTGGTGTCACCCCGCGCCTGAAGCCCCGAGTTCCACACCTGGCTGATCACGAAAAAGACCGCACCGGAGAGAAGTACCCGCGCATAGCTCACTGCCGCAGCCTGCGCTCCCTCCCCGCCACCGAGAAATCCCAGAAATGGTCGCAAGAATATCAGAACGGGAATGGTGAGCACTGCGGTAAGGACCACGCCAAAGGAGAGCGACTGAGCCAGCATAAACCGGGCACGATCCTCATTACCCGCTCCCAGATCATTGGAGATGAGCGCGTTACTTCCGGCGCTGGTACCGACGGCTACCGACAGAAGCATGCCGAACACCGGGAAGCTGAGGGAGAGTCCGGCCAGGGCGTCGGTAGAGAGCCGGCCACCCCAGTAGGTGTCGACCACGTTGTAAATCGTATTGAAGAAATAGCCGATGCTGGCCGGCAGAGCCATGCGTACCAGTCCCGGAAGCACAGGCCCTTCGAGCAGATCGGCGGATGATTCGCGTTTCATCCGCTAAGAATACGAAACCTGAGGCTGAGCTGTATAGGAATGTGTTACTCTTTGCTGGGGCACACTCATATTCCGATTGCACATCCGCCGGACCGCGGCTACCATCTCAACCATGGCAGATCTGATTATTCGAAATGTCCGGACCATTGATGATCCGAATCCGGTTGATGTGGCGATGAGCGATGGCGCAATTACCGCGATCGGTGCCGACCTGGCCGAGACCGCCGCCACGGAAGTCGACGGCGAGGGGGGCCTGGTGAGTCCCCCCTTCGTGGATGCCCACTTCCATCTCGATAGCGTGCTCACCAGACTCCCCAACGCCAGTGGTACCTTGCGGGAAGGCATCGACAACTGGGGCGCGTATAAGCGCGATGGCCTCACGGTTGCCGACGTCGTGGAGCGCGCCGGGCGATACTGTGAGTTTGCCTTCTCCCAGGGAATCATGGCGATTCGCTCTCACGTGGATGTTTCAGACCCGCAGCTGCGCACCGTAGAGGGGCTGCTCAAGGTGCGGGAACAGTTTCGGGATCGTATCGATATACAACTGGTGGCGTTCCCGCAGGATGGATTCTACGGATCCCCGGACTCCAGAGAGCGCTTGCTCCGTGCCCTGGATATGGGAGTTGATGTGGTGGGCGGCATTCCCCATAACGAACCAACTTACGACGACGGCACCCGCAGCATTCACGAGTTGGTGGAAATCGCGGCGGACCGCGGGTTGCAGGTGGATATGCACTGTGATGAGAGCGATGATCCCCACTCCCGCCACGTGGAGACGCTGGCCGCCGCTACGATCGCCAACGATATGCAGGGGCGGGTGGCGGCGTCTCACATCACCGCGAGCGCCACCTATGACCGCTACTACCTCAGTCGCCGACTGATTCCGCTCATGCAGCGCGCCGAGTTGCGGGTGATTACCAATCCCCTGATCAATGTTCATCTCGGGGGGCATTTCAGTTATCCCGCCCACCGCGCCATGGCGCCGATTCGGGACTATCGCGGTGCCGGGCTTACCGTGGCGTGCGCCCAGGACTGTAATGAAGACCCATGGTACCCCTTGGGCAACGCCGACATGTTTGAGGTAGCCAAGATGGCAGGTCATATCGCCCATCTCATGGGAGAGGCGGAGTTTGCGGTGTTATTCGAGATGATCACGGAGGCGCCTGCACAGATTCTGGGACTTGAGCGCTACGGGCTCTCCGTGGGAGGTCCGGGGGACCTGGTGGTATTTGACGCGCAGACGCCGAAAGAGGCGATGCGACGCTCGGCAGCACGCACCATTCTTGTGCGCAACGGGGTGGTGGCGTAATCCTATGGAAAAGGGGTTTTATCGAACCACGTTCATGATCGGTCTGGGGTTCTTCACGATGGGCCTCATGGACCCGCTCTACGACAACTACGTGCCGGTGTTTCTCGACGGCTTCGTGGGCTCCCGGGCGCTCATCGGCACGCTCATGACGATCGGTAACATCATGGTGTTGCTGCTTATTCCGCTGGTAACGGCGTGGCGTGATCACGCCCGCACCCCGATCGGGCGTCGGATGCCGTTTATCACGGTCTTGCTTCCCCTG
>CAZNRF010000158.1:0-7602 GCA_964575075.1 uncultured Spirochaeta sp.
GGACTTCACCGCTACTATCGAGGCGATTGGCCCGAAGCAGTTCCGTATTTCGGGCAGAGTTCATTGACGGTGGCTCAGACGTTTCGGGAGCGAATTGCCGGGAAGCAGGCACCGGAGAATTGGAACGGCGTATGGACAATGACGGAAAAATGAACGAGAACCAGAATCCTTCAGATCGGAGCGGTGGATTTCAGTCCAAAGAGCTCGTCGAACGGAGCAAACAGGTCTTCTTGCGGGAGATCGTCAACGAGTTCCGCCGAAAGCAGGAGCAGTACGACGTTGGTGTCGAGTTTGCAAAGACCAAGCGGAACCGAAGCATTCTGGTACCGGCGGTAATCCTCGGGTTAATTGCCGTGTTCGCAGTTGTGGTGATCGCCGTCACGCAGTACATCCAGCAGTCAAGCCGATCCATACAGGTAGATATTCAGGATTTCGCAGACGTGAACCTGAGAGATATCCTTGATGAGGCCGAGCGACTCCAGAACGAACTGGAGTCGGCGCGCAGGGAGCTGGAGCAGGTTCAGGAAGAGTTGGAAAACAGTATCGGCCAGGTAGAGCGCGCTCGGGACCGAAACATCCAGCTCGCCCAGGAGCAAGAGCTCTCGTCGACGCAACTCAACACCCGGATCGAACAGTTCGAGAACGAAGCGGATGCTGAGATTGAGGCGCTCAACGAAGAGTATCAGCCCCGTATTGAAGAGATTCAGGCCCGCATCACCGACTTGGAGGAGCGGATCGCAGAGTACGACAGCCGCCAACTTGAACAGGCGCGGGAGCAGGAGGAGGTTCTGGACAATCAGAATCGCCTCCATGAGCTCGAAATGGAGGAACTGCGGGAAGAGTATGAGCAGGAAATTGCTGACCTTACCGAGTCCTACGAGCGGGAGATCTCTGAGCTCGAACAGTATCAAGCGGAGTTTGAACAATCTATTCGACAGCGCCATGCAAACGAGATCGCGCGTCTCGTGCGCCGGTACAATCCCAATCTCAACGATGAGCCGGTAGGTGAGTTGCTGGGCGCGCCACAATCAGACGCCGCTTCGGGATTTGCCTCGGTCGGTCCGTACAACTCGCTCTTGTCCCAAGAAGGGATCGTCTCGCGACAGGAGTTCAGTGGACTGGCAGACCAGTACGATAACCTACAGGAGCTTATTGACCGACTGCAGGACGTGCCGTACGAGAACTCTGTACCTGAAGCGCTTACTCAGATCGACCGGCGAACTCGGGACCTGCTTGCCCGCTACGATGAGATCCGGCTGGGCCTGCAGGATACCGTGATCAGTCGGGACGAGATCATCGACGAGCGAGATCAGACCATCTCTCAACAGGAAGATAGAATCGCCGAGTTCCTGTTTGCACTGGATCAATTTGCACGTGTCAATGGAGACACCGGATACATTCTGGATCCGCGAGACGAAGAGAATGTGGTGGTATACATCAACCGCATCCGGAACGTCGCGATCGGGTCGATTGGCTACGTATTTCGCAGAGATGACGAGTTTGTCGGGACTGTCCGGTTTGAGGATCGTGACGGCCGGATTACCGCCCGGGTGGTGGATACCGCCCAGGACATGCAGTTACGGGCGTTCGATAAAGTCCTGATTGACGTGCAGTAGAGACGGGGGAAATGAGATGCAACGGAGAATAGGTATTGGAATCACGGTCGTGCTTCTGGCGATTGGACTCACGAGTCTGCCGGCTCAGAATCGGAGTGCAGTAGCCGACGCCCTTGAGGATCAAGGATACCAGATTATCGAGGAATACACCGACGGCGGCGCTCCCTCTTGGCGGCTACGGGACGATCAGGACCGCCGTTTCAGTGTGACCGTCATAGGGAGCTTTTCATCCACGCATGCCACGGCCCTCGAAGCGATGAACGAGGTCATCTTTGAAATCGACGGTCTTGAAATAGACCGGCTCCGTTACGTCTTCGATCAGGACCGGGCCGATGCGGTGGTTATCCCTGACACGTTTACCGTGGACGGTGACGATTATGTTCAGTACCTGCCGTCGGGCATGCAGTTTGAGTTTGATGATGCTGTTCGGTTCGATTTTCGGCTGCTGGTGGATAACCTTGCGGTTCGGATCAACGGGCAGTTCGTTTCGGAAGAGCAGTTTCTCGACAGGCTTCAGCGTGCGGTGGAGAATCCGGCCAACTACATCCAGAGTCAGGACCCGCAGTTCCTCGCACAGCAGCTCGTAAATCTCCGCGGCCGGATGGAGGAGCGGGTAACGGTTGATGCGGAGCAAGACGTGCGCGACCAAGAGATCCTGTCACGGGTGGAGCGACTTGATCAGGAGGGCGAAGCCAGACTAGACGAGCTGACCCGCCGTGGAGAGCAGGCGGTAACGCGCATTGAGGATCTGATCGCCGAGGTAGCGGAACAGCAGACGGCGCTCCTGACGGAGCTGGCCGCCGATTTCGAGGGACAGCTGGAAGTCCTTCGTGAAGAAAAAGCTGCGTTGGAGAGCGAGTTTGAGTCACTCCGGCGGGGAGCGATTATTCTTGCCAGCAGGAACCTCTTTGGGAGTCTCCGGGAAGTGGCTCCGGAATCGATCCTCCAGGCGGTTGAACTGCGCGCCGCAGATCCTGAGCTTACCGCGGATGAGGTTCAGGAGCAGGTAAACGGCAGTTTACCGGAAGATGCCGAGCCGTTGCATAACAAGCATATTCAGGCTATCTTCGCGTTGTATTTTAACCAGTACGAGTAGCGTGCTACTCCGCCGGCAACAGTTTCTTCATTCTCTCAGTCAGGTATTGATGGAAATCATTACCGTCTATATAGTTGCACCGCACACGCAGGCGAAATGCAGATAAATTTGTTAAGGAAGATTTTTTCATGAGTGACAAACTGGCAAACATGCGCAATATCGGAATTTCTGCGCACATTGACAGTGGCAAGACGACGCTCACCGAGCGGATTCTGTTTTACAGCGATAAGATTCATGCAATCCATGAAGTGCGCGGTAAAGACGGCGTTGGAGCCACAATGGATTCCATGGAGCTGGAGCGGGAGCGGGGAATTACTATTCAATCCGCCGCTACAAACGTAGAGTGGGACGGTCATCCCATCAACATCATCGACACCCCGGGACACGTGGACTTCACGATCGAGGTTGAGCGGGCCCTTCGGGTTCTTGATGGGGCGATCCTGATTCTTGATTCCGTAGCCGGGGTGCAGTCCCAGTCTATTACGGTTGACCGGCAGCTGAAGCGCTATGAAGTGCCCCGGCTGGCGTTTGTGAACAAATGTGACCGCGCTGGAGCGGACCCGCTCAAGGTACGCCAACAACTTGAGGACAAGCTGGGACTCAATGCCGTGATGGCCCAGCTCCCCATCGGCCTTGAGGATAAGCACGTGGGAATGGTCGACCTCGTCACGATGAAGGCTAACTATTTCGAGGGTGAGTTTGGTGAAGTGATTCGGGAGGATGAAATACCCGCGGAGCTCAAAGACCAGGCGGAAGAGCACCGGGAAAAGCTTCTCGATGCGGCATCCATGTTCGACGAAGAGCTTATGGAAGCCGCTCTGGAGGGTACGGCCACTACCGAGCAGATCGACACCGCGATCCGCAAAGCGGTGATTGCGAACGAACTATGCCCGGTGTATGTGGGAAGCGCCTACAAGAACAAGGGCGTTCAGACTCTGCTCAACGCAGTAGTAAAGTATCTCCCGTCGCCGCTTGATATCACGAACAAGGCGTTGGACCTCAATAACGATGAGGCGGAGTTCGTTACCATCTCCGATGATGAGAAACCGAGCATCGCTCTGGCGTTCAAGCTGGAGGACGGCCAGTATGGTCAGCTCACCTACATTCGCATCTACCAGGGCATGGTAAAGAAGGGCACCGAGCTTTTTAACGTACGGACCCGGAAGAAATTCAAGGTTGGCCGACTGGTGCGGATGCACGCAAATCACATGGAGGACATCAACGAAGCCGGCAGCGGTGACATTGTGGCCCTCTTTGGTATTGACTGCGCCTCTGGTGACACCTTCTGCAGTCCCGATTTGAACGTCTCCATGACTTCCATGTTTGTTCCTCAGCCGGTGATTTCGCTTTCGATCAAACCCAAAGACAAGGCCGCCGCGGACCGCATGGGTAAGGCGATTGGGCGGTTCGTGAAAGAGGATCCCACCTTTCGTTCCTATGTCGATGAGGAAAGCAACGAGACGATCATTCAGGGCATGGGTGAGCTGCATCTCGATGTATACGTCGAGCGTATGAAACGCGAGTACAAGGCGGAAGTGGAAACGGGGATGCCCCAAGTTGCCTACCGCGAAGCGATTAGCCAGCGGGCCGAGTACGACTACACCCATAAGAAGCAGACCGGTGGCAGTGGTCAGTTTGGCCGCGTCGCTGGGTATATTGAGCCGAGTGAAGAAGAGAACTACGAGTTCATTAACCAGATCAAGGGTGGTGTGATTCCTCAGGAGTACATCCCTTCCGTGGATAAAGGATTTCAGAGCGCTCTGGATCGGGGGACCTACATCGGGTATCCGATCATTAACGTTCGCGCCGTTGTCAACGATGGCGCAACCCACCCGGTAGACTCTTCAGATCAGGCCTTTCAGACGGCGGCACTGGGTGCATTCCGGAGCGTATATGAAAAGGCAAAGCCGATTGCCCTCGAGCCGATCATGAAGGTGGTGGTTGAAGGTCCTACGGAGTATCAGGGAAACATCTTCGGCGTCCTCAATCAGCGCCGCGGACTGATTGTTGCCTCCAACGAAGATGGGCTCTTCAGTATAGTTGAAGCGGAAGTACCGCTGGCGGAGATGTTTGGCTTTTCCACAGTTTTGCGTTCTCTTACTCAAGGGAAGGCGGAATACTCGATGGAGTTTGCGAAGTACGGAAAAGTACCGCAGAGTATTGCAGAGGAGCTTCGGCAGAAGTACCTCAAGGCCCGGCAGGAAGGCAACAAATAAGGAGGCGCCGTATGGTCAAAGAAGAACTGATTAAGCGCAGTCCCCTGCGGCTGTTGGAACAATCGATTCACGGCGGCGTAGGGGCTGGAAACATTGGCGTCATCGCCGCGCGCAAAGGTACCGGAAAGACCGCCTGTCTCGTGCATATTGCCACGGACCAGCTCTTTCAGGAGAAGCACGTTATCCACGTCTCCTTTTCAGGACGCACGGACCATATTATCAGCTGGTACGAGGACATTTTTGGGGAGATCGCGAAGAAGCGACACCTCGAGAACGCTATGGAGGTCCATGATCAGTTGATCAAGAACCGGGTAGTAATGAACTTCAGTCAAGAGGGGGTAACTCGGGAGCAGCTGCTTCGCAGTATTCGCGCTCTGGTTGACGATGGAAACTTCAAGGCTGACGTGATTGTCATAGACGGATACGATTTTGAAAAGGGCGATGTGGAGACCCTCACATCGATTCGGGAGTTTGCCGCGGAGCACGAGCTCACCGTTTGGTTTACCGCATCGATCCACCGCGACGATCCCACCCTCAACGAGCACGGAATTCCGGCATCGCTGCAACGGTTTGAGGATCAGATTACGGTGCTGATTTCTCTGGCCCCCGAGAAGGACCATCTGAAGTTGCGATTGGTGAAGGATCACAATGAGTATCGCGAGGAAGACCTCCACTTGCAGCTAGATCCCAAGACGCTTCTCATCCGAGAGGAGTAGTTGTCTCCAGGGATGAACAACGCCGTCCCGTCACAACGGCCTGAACCCGCACAAACCAGTTGTGCGGGTTTTTTTATCGGTGGTGGGTGACGCCGCACTGCGGGCATTCTGCCGATAGGGGGCAGCGGCTGCAGTGTGGGCTCACCGGTGTACAGATCTGTTGCCCGAATCCGACCAACAGTTGATTGATCGGTATCCAATACCGACGGGGAAGCACTTCCATCAGCGCCTGCTCCGATTGTTCCGGCGTTTTGGTAGCGATCCAACCGAGACGGTTCGGAATACGGTGCACATGGGTATCGACGCAGATCGCATCGATACCGAATCCCAATCCGAGCACCAGATTTGCCGTTTTTGGCCCTACTCCGGGGAAGGATGTCAGTTCTTCCCGGCTGCTCGGTACAGCCCCACCATGTTCGGCAATAATCAGGCGGGCGATTTCTTTGAGTTGCTTTGCCTTATTCTTGTAAAAACCGGCGGGGTAAATAAGCTCCTGTATGCGCTGCTCCGGAAGCTCTGCCAGCCTCGCGGCGTCCGGCGCCTCACTGAGGAGTCGATGACTCGCGGGAATGGTCACCTCGTCTCGGGTACGGAGACTGATCACCGTAGATATGAGTACCCGAAACGGCGCGTCTCCGGATTCGGAGACGATCTGGTTGATTCCCGCCTGGAAGTCGGTCCCGATCGCCTCAGCGATTCGTTGTAGCGACGCCTCCCATTCAGCGTCTGAGGAGATGGGGGTGGGGCCGCCGGAACAAACGGACGAATCAGGCGTCGTCTTCGTCACCTTCCAGGTCTTCGTCATCCGGCAAAATATCGCCCCCATCCGCATCGTCCGGACCGGCGTCGACCTCGAGCTTCTGAAATACGAGTTCTTCTACTTCTTTTTTGGAAACGTCCAACGAAAATGAGACCTCATCGACCAGTAGCTGCAGTGCACTGTCGTACAGTTTGCGCTCCATGATCGGGAGCTCTTTTACCTTCTTCCGGGTATACAGCGTACGTACCACAGACGCGATGTCCATAATCGAACCCTTTTTGAGGAGATCAAGGTTCATTTGGTAGCGCATCTTCCAATCAGCCGGAACGGGCTCAAACTCCTGCGAAAAGAGATCAAGCGCTTTTTCCGCTTCCTCCTTCGGGACGATCGCCCGAATTCCATGTTCTTCTGCCCGATCTACCGGTATTTTGACGGTCATATCAGAGACTGGAAGGTAAATGACGTAATACAGGGTCTTCTCACCCTTGAAGTCGATCTCAACGATCTCCTGGATCTGACCGACCCCCTGCAACGGATAGACGATCTGCTGGTCCTGCTGAAATGTGGTGGATTTTGCCTTGGAACTGCTGCTCATTATCGTACAGTATATCGATAAACCCGCGGTTCGGTCAAAGAGCGGAGGCGTTACGCGTTACGCGTTACGCGCTACGGCCGGTAGTGAATAACCCCCGGTGCCGGATCCCGGTCGGTAAACCGCAGGTAGCGAAAGGGATGAACATCCAGCGGATTGGGGAACCAGCCGTCCACCGCGTCGAGATCGATCAGATTGATCGAAGGGGAGTGGCTGATGGGAAGCACCGTGCCGGTTCGAAGCAGGATTTCCTCCGCTTCGCCGAGAATCTCGTATCGATCCGGTCCCCGCTGAAGCATCGAGTCATCAATAAGGGCGTCATAGTCGGTGTTGCTGAATCCGGCATCATTCACGTTGCTGTCGGTGATCCACATCTGCAGAAACGTGAGGGGATCAGCAAAATCGCCGATCCAACTCACGGTCCCTACCGTAAACTCTCCATCGCTGATCGTATTGAAGTACTCCGGATACGGAGTCGTCCTGATGTTGACGCTCACTTCCAGAGCTCCCTCCCAGGCGCCCTTCATGAGTTCTGCCACCCGCATAGACTCTTGTCCGTCGGGGACATGGACGGTGATGGTGGGTAACCGTACGCCCTGGCGATAT
>CAZNRF010000159.1:0-7559 GCA_964575075.1 uncultured Spirochaeta sp.
GCCTCACGCTCATAATGTAATAATCGCCGCGTGTAATCTGCAAGCGCCGTGAGCGCCGTCTCTTCCGATTCACCGGCGGCGGCGCGCCGGGACACACGGTATGCGCCGTTGACATGCTCCATCACGCAGGAATCGGCGGTACCTCCCGTGCCGGCCGTTTCCACCACGGTGGAATCGCTCTGCTCGAGGGCGGGAAGGTGAAGATGCACTGCCGCCCGGATTCCGGTACCCACGCGCCGAATGTCAGGTCCCAAATATCCCAGTTGCAGGGAGACGGCGTAGTCGACATCCCCTTCGAGGATCGTGTCGATGTGATCACACCGCTCTCGCGGCTCATGGAGCTCGAATCCACCCGCCCGGGCACAGATCTCCAGATGATCCGCCCCGCCGCGGCGGACAAAACTACTGGAGCTATCGTGAATGACCGCCAACGGCGGTGCCGGTGGGGGAGCAAAATAGCCGCGAAATCGGTAGCATTCTCGGGTGGCGTCGTTCAGCGTCTCCCCATCGAGGAGGTGGTACTGGGTGGGTTGCTCCTGGAAGGTACGCTCCACCTGTTTCCGCAGTTCTATTGCATCCGATTCGCCCATACGGTGGACAAAGGGAATCGTTGCCAGGTTGCGAGCCAGCCGAATCTCCGAGTACATCACTACGTCGAAATCGGGGCCCTCCGGAGGAAACCACACCGACCGTTGCGGCGTCGATCTGTGCGTCAGCATGTACGGCGTCCGCTATTCCGTTTTGGTGTCGATATCGGTGTCGACCGCATCATCATCAGCGATTGTTCGCAGGCGATCGCGAAGCTGGGCGGCCGTCTCGAAATCTTCCGACTCAACCGCTCCATTGAGACGGGAGATGAGGTCCTCCCGCTCCACAAAGAGCCGCCGATACCGCTGAAGTCGCTGCGGAATGCGCCCTCGATGCACCGGCGCCTCATTTCGACCCGCCAGCACCCGGTGGACCGCGCCGGAAAACACCTCATAGCATTGAGCACACCCGGCGGTGTGACGAAGAATCAGCTCCCGGTGAGTAGTACCGCACTGAGGACAACGGCTCACCTCACTGGGCTCCGCCTCCTGCCCCGCCATGAGACCATCCATGGGGTAGGCCACCGTGGGACGATCATCGGGGCTCGTGCCGATACCGAGCTCCCGTGCCCGAGAAGAGGGAATTTCCACCTCTTTGCGAGTTCCGCCGATAACGCGAACGACGCGAACGGTCCGTGTGTCATCTCCCATAATTGGTCACCAGTGTATCACGCCCGTCGTCGGCGACCAAGCGCCCGGGATGATCCGCCTCCGTGACGCAGAATACGATCCGGGGGGATTCGTGCAGCTCTGCGGGCGGGAACGATGGCGGCGGTCAGAGACAACGCGAGGACCAGGAAAACCGCTCCCGCTGCCGGGAGGAACCGTACCTCCACCGGGATCGTCGAGAGGTAGAACTCCGGATTAAATACATCCACCGCTTGCCCCGCTACTCCCGAGAGCACCGTCTCGATTCCCCGAAGAATCTCATTGATATTTATCGCCGCCAGAAGTCCTACCATCGCCCCGATCACCGCCCCGGTTACGCCAATGAAGAATCCCGCCGCAACGAAGGTAAACGCCACATCCCGTGAGCTCACCCCGGTGGCGCGAAGAATCGCGATCTCCTGCTCTTTTTCCACCACCAGCAACACCAGAGCGGAGGAGATATTCACCACCGCCACGATCACCACCATCGCCATTACCACCGTCAGCAGATTTCGGCTGGTAAGAAAGGAAACGTACCGTCCCCGCTCCGCCGAGTACCAATCGTACACCAGCCACCCCGCGTCAAAGATGGACACGACCTCCTCGGCAGCGGAGAGCATCTCCCTACGCTGCTCTCGGCGACCCACCCCGGTGAGGCCACGATTGAAGAGCGGGTTTGGCAGCGACCGCGGATAGTCCACTTTCACACCCACCAGATCAGTTGCGGTTTCATCGGGAATAATTCGCTGAGCCCGCGTGAGCGGAACAAAAACCCACAACCGATCCAGATCACGATATCCGCTGCTCACGACGCCGGCTACGGTGAAGCGGCTCACCCGCGGCAGCACACGCCCTTCTCCGACGGGGCGCACGGTGAGCATGCGCACCGCATCGCCGGGCCCAACCTCGAGACGAGCGGCGATCTCCGCTCCCACCACGATCTGCTCCGAATCGGTGAGATCAAACTCGCCGGCGGCGATCTCCATGGGCTGCCGCACCCGGGGGTCATCCTGCCACCACTCCTGCGAAACACCCCGAATACTCACGCCGCTCCGCCCCTCATCCGAGTAAAGCAGGCCGAAGCCGCGCCGCTCCATGGTCGCCCCGGTGACGCCGGGAACCGCTTCGATTCGGGGGAGCGTTGCGGCGGTATCCTCCGGGTCCGGAGTGTGGCGTGCCACCGCCTGGAGGTGGTAGCTGCCGGTTTCAATGAACCGCTCGGCGATTCCCCCGATCATTCCCTCCGCCACCTGTTGCACCACCACCAGCGGCACCACGCTGAGCGCCACTCCCACGATCGCTCCGATGAGACGGCCCCGGCCTCCCCGGCGGCGGGCACCGAGAAACCGTACGGCAAGAAACGCTACACCCGGGTAAGACATCCCGCCTCCAGCTCAAGAACCGAGCCGGTTCGCGCCGCCAGTTCTCGATTGTGCGTGACCAACACGAGGGTGCGTCCTCGGTCCGCCACCAGGGAGAAGAGCGTGTCTTCCACCATGCGGGAGTTGCGGTCATCCAGATTTCCCGTCGGTTCATCCGCCAGAATCAGAGGTGGATCGTTCACCAGCGCCCGCGCCAGCGCCACCCGCTGCCGCTCCCCGCCGGAGAGTTGCGCCGGCATGTGGGAGAGACGCTCGCCGAGCCCCACGGAATCGAGCAACTCCTCCGCGCGGCGGGCGATCTCCCGCCGCACCTCTCGCGCACCCGACGAGATCATCAGGGCTGGAAGCATCACGTTCTCTCGCGCGGTAAAGTCCTGCAAGAGATAATGAAACTGAAAGATCAACCCGACCACCCGGGACCGGTAGTACGTGAGGGCTTCATCGTCCATCTGCGCCACATCGTGCTCCCCAACCCGAATCGAACCGTGATCCGGCGTATCGAGCCCCGCGATCAGACTGAGAAGCGTGCTCTTGCCGCTCCCGCTCTCCCCGGTAATCGCGATTCGCTGCCCCGCCTCGAGGTGAAACGCGATATCCTGCAGGACCTGAAGCCGCCGGGCACCATTGGGGAAACTCTTCGATACCTCCGTCACGTGGAGGTGTATTCCTTCATTGCCGGTATTATCGTTCATGATTCACTCCGATCGTAACAGATCCATTGGTCTGCGGCGCACTGCAGACCGCCCCGCCAGCCAGGACGACGTAGCGGCGGACCCAACGGCACCCATACCTACCAGCACGAGTTCTCCCGGAACGATTCGCGATGGGACGCGTTCGAGATAGAAGAACGCCGGCGAAAACACCACGGGAGCGTTATTACCGATCAATTCTGCCGACATCTCCAACACCGCGAAGATTCCGTTGATATTCCCGGCAATCAACAGGCCGACGAGCGTTCCCAGCGCTGTTCCGGCCACACCGATGTACCAGCCTTCCAGCACGAATACGCGGCGGATCTCCCCCTGCCGGGCCCCCAGGGCGCTGAGAATCGCGATCTCTTCGCTCCGTTCCAGAATACTGCGCCGCAAGAGCTGGAAGATGTTTCCCGCCACCACCACAAAGATGAGCGCCACCAGAAACACCATCATCGCCTTTTCCACCCGAAGCGCTCCGAAGATGCCGCGGTTATACTCCCGCCAGTTTTCCAGTGACCACGCATCGGGAATCGTCGGGCCGAGCCGCTCCGCCGCCTCGGCGTCTCGAAATCGGTTTTCGAGCTTGACCCCCACAACAAGGGAGTCCGTGGCGTCCAGGGCGTCATCCGCCGTGGAAAGTGAGGTGAACGCCCACCCCCGATCAAAGTCAAGATATCCCGTCCGGAACAGTCCCCGGACGGTGAGCTCCACCTCTGCCGGCCGGGAACTCCCCGCAGGAATATGGGTCACCGACAGGGGATCTCCCACCCGGACGCCCAACGCCCGCGCCAGTTCCGCTCCGAGCACCACCGACCGAGGCTCGTCCAGGGCAAATTCCCCGGAGTCGATTCGTATTCGCTCCGCCGCGCCGCGGTCTCGGGCCAGCCAATCTTCCGGAACCGCCCGTATGACGATGCCCTGCGGCTCCGGCCAGAATCCGCGCGCCAACGTCTGAATCTCCGCGGTGGGCACCACCGATGCCACCGACGGTTCAGTTCTGAGGGCCGCAACAACCGGATCTACGGCGTCTACCTCAGCAACCGAGCGGTCGGTGGTCAGCCGCAGGTGAAATGAGTTGACCTCGAGGATATTCTCGATCGTGCCCAACTGAAACCCGTTCATGACCGCCAGAACCACGATCAGCGTGGCCACCCCGGCGGCGATTCCCGCCACCGCCAGCCCCGTGGCCCCGGCCCCCCGAGTGCGGCGCGTTCCGAGAAAGCGCCGCGCCACAAAGAGAATCCACCGCCTCACCGGGGGTCCTCCTCTTCAAATTCGCCGCCGACAAAGATCTCCCGCCGGATCACCTCTCCGGCAACCAGGGACTCGCGAAACACCGGATCGCCGTCGCGAAAATGGGTTCGCACGGTGGTATCCCCGGTGACCTCTTCCCGGAGTTGGAGCTCCTCGTTCTCGAACCGTTCCATCACGTACTCCTCGCCCTCACCGTAATCCCACTGCGTCTCCCGCCGGAGAGTGCGCCGCGTTTCCACCTCCCGCACCGGTCGCTCCTGGTCGTCGTAGGTCCGCTCCACCCGGCGGATTACGCGCTGCCCCTGACGCTCCTCCTCGGAGCGGAGGAGGCCCTCGGCGTAGGTTGTGGTCACCACCATCTCTCCACGAACGACTCGGCGTTGGGTCAGTCCCTCCTCTCCGTAGGTGAGGAACTCTTCGGTCACCGTACCGTCCCGGTCGGTGCGAATGTACTCCGGGCGGGAGGTGGTGTTAAAGCGGATCTCCAGAGCAAGGGACGAGCCGATGATCGACTCATTTCCGCCCGTCCCGGGAGGAGAGAAGCGCGCCGTGAGGCAGCCCTCGGGGTCGCACCGCTGCACCGAACGGACGGTCCCGTCTCCGCGGTAGGTGAGGCGCTCCGAGAGGATTTCCGAACCATCCTCATCAACGCGCCGACGGGACGCAACGTCGCCGGAGGAGGTATACGTGATATGTTCGCCCGCGACGGCAGTTCCGTCACGGAAGAGCAGCCGATACTCCTCCTGAAGCGATTCCCCGGTACCGACCCCTTCCACGGCAACGATCCATCCTTGGGATCGATCTCCGGACGCGGCAGGCTCGAGGAGCATAAACTCGTTGTTTCCGACATACCAGCTCACTCGGTGATCCCTCTCGGTAAAGGGCTCGTGACCAAGGGCCGCGGTTATCGTCTCCTCAGTGGAGCTTGTCTCCTCACTGGGGTCATCCGACGCGGGAACCGAGGGCAGAACCAGCATCGTGAACACCACCGTCAGGAGCGCGGTCTGCCGCCTGAAGAACATCACGGAGCAATTAATTCGTCGACGTATGACTCCGGATCGAAGCGGTGGATATCCTCGTACCGCTCTCCGGAGCCCACCCAGATGCACCCCAACCCCAGGGACCGGGCGAGGGGCACCAGAATTCCTCCACGAGCGGTAGAGTCGTACTTGGTAAGGAGCACACCGTCTACCCCAACCGCCTCGTGGAACATCTCCGCCTGCCGCAATGCGTTCTGGCCGGTGGTCGCGTCCAAGACCAGAATCTTGCGATAGTTCACCGCGTCTCCGGCTTTCTTCCGAATGATCCCGTGGATCTTCTCGAGTTCCTGCACCAGATTGGCTTTGTTATGCATGCGTCCGGCGGTATCGGCAAAGAGCAGTCGATCATCCCGGGCCATCGCGCTGGCGAGGGCATCCCAGATCACCGCTCCCGAATCGGAGCCTGAGGTTCGTTTGATGATACGAACGCCCAGGCGCTCGGCGTGGAGCGTAAGCTGTTCCACCGCCGCCGCCCGAAAGGTATCTCCCGCCGCGAGAGATATCCCCGCCTGGGGCCATTCTCGCTGGTACAGGTGCGCAAGTTTCGCCAGATTCGTCGTCTTCCCGACGCCGTTCACACCGAGGACCAGCACCACGTTCAGAAGATCAGGGTCGAGGCCGGGGTCCGTGACCTTGAGCTCACCGATGAGTTCCCTTCGCAGTGCCTGCTGTAGGTCAGCTCGGTCACGAATCTTGCCGCCGCTGCGAAGCCGATCGGAGAGTTCCATCGTAAACTGAGCACCGAGATCGGCTTCGATCAGCATCTCTTCCAGCTCTTCGAAAAACTCGTCGCTATCGGAAGAGAAGGAAAAGAGATTCTTCAGTCGTTGTCCAAGGGATTTCTTCTTCATACCGTTCCTTGCAGCAGTGAGTTGCGCGGCTATCGCGTATGGTAGCCCTGGGCGGTCTGCACATAGTCTACCAGCCGCCACATCATATTGCCAAAGAGTCCGGCACTCAAGCCGAGCCCCGCGTAATACCCGAAGAACAGCGTGTTCGCCCGATTGAGCACCCGTTCCTGCTCGGGCGGGGTAAGCTCCGCGCTTACCCGACCTTGCTCATCAACGAGGCCCGCGTAGTTCTGATATACGCCATTGATCAGAATCGGAACTCCCACGGAGAGCGCAAAGAAGCCGAAGGATCGGTAGAATCGATCCCGGGACGCCTCCACCTCCGCCGCCCAGTCGCCGTCGGCGGACACCATCATCCGTTCCACCAGCGACGGTGAGTCCGGGCCAAGGGTCACCCTGCTGTCGTAGTATCCGTCTTGAACCAACGTGTAGCTGGTGTCCTCCCGCGGCCGGGACACCTCCACGGGGGTGAATCCGACCCACTGAGATCCCCGATACACCCGCGCCCCGGCCGGAGCTGACCGGATCGTCACCGGCTCCGGCGGGGACTCCCAAACCCGTACCACCACCCGCTGCGGCGCGCCGGCGGCGATCTCCACTGACTGTTCCGCGGTACGCCCATCGGCGAGCTCGGTTCGTAGGGAGTACGTTCCCGGGGGCAGGTACCGGTCCTCTACCGGAGAGAGTCCCAGGTAGCGATCTCCCACAAACACGCGCCCCTCCATCGTCTGTTGCTGGGAATCCTCTAAGGTCACCTCGATTCCGCCGAGTGCTTGCCCGGCGAGAGCGGCGGCCACCTCCCGCTCTCGCGACTCAAGACGCAGGGAGACCGCCTCAGGGGTGTCCACCAGCCGAAAGAGCTCCCGATCCCGTTCGCTGCCAACCTCGTAGGCGTGGACGCGAACTAAGACGCGGTCGCCGACCGGAACCACCACCAAATAGAGAATAAGGTCCGCCTCAGGAAGCTCCCGGGACAGCCCCGCCGCCGTGGGGAGCACCCGACGAAACCGGCGGGACCCATCGGTAATCGAACTCGGCACCTCCCGGCGCATTGCGATTGCCCCCGGTGAGATCGAGTTCAGAAGGTCGAGCCGCTCCTACC
>CAZNRF010000160.1:0-7526 GCA_964575075.1 uncultured Spirochaeta sp.
ATCACAGGATACGAAACTAATCAGTGCATCTCACTCTCTGCGGTCTGTATTCCCGGTCGGTAATAGTTGAACTGCACGTTCGGATGGTCGGCCAGGAGTGACATCGGAACGCTCGAGTCTGCAATGCCTTTCGAGATCATCAGCGCGGTCAATCGTATGCCGAATTGGTTGTCATGCCATCCCGGATGCCAAATTGATACCTTCTCGCTCTTCCACGTCTCAACCGGTCCTACCGTCAGGGCGTGTGTCGGTATTCCGGAAACCCGGCCAGCGAAAGAGGTGCGCGCGTTTTGCACGAGGGTCAATGGGTGCAACTCTACTATCCGAGCCGCATGAGTACGATACTCCTTCGGAGTCGGTGGGGCTTCTTTGTACTCCCCTTCTCTCTTGACCGGGTCGTTGAAAGCCCAGTGCTTAACCTCCCCTTGTCCGCCCTGCATAACGGCACACGTGATCTGATCAAAGCTATCACTGTATTCCTTAAGCCCCTTGACGGTGGGAAAGTGGATGTTTTCCCTGGGCATGCGCAGCTTTTTGTCAATTCGATTGAAACAAAGCTCCATGTCCGCTTTGGCAAAACTTAGTGGGTAGTCTGAAGGCACTTCCTCTCCGGTTTCTGTATCGTACCACTCGTCCATTCCCCAGAAGTGCGCAGCATGTAGATCGATCTCGAGGGCGTTGACCAGATCCGCCACCAGCGGGAGCTGTTCAGTCGGACCGATAGGCCCGCATATGCCCACTGGCGCACTATCAGTCGCGCGTCGCCAGGCGTTGATATACTCAAGAGCCTCGGCCATCCAGAATGCCTCAATGGTTTCATACATTCGTACGGTGAAACCCGGTCTTGAGAGCTCCTCAATGTCCTTCGCAGTGAGACGCGAAGCGTCATCGAGTAGCTCGTCGTCTAGAGTCGTGTAATCCCACCAGCCGTTGTTGATTTTGCTAACCGGTCGTGCCATCCAATGCCTTCCTTTCGAAAAGAGATACCATATTGCACTTACCCATCACCCTACAGAGAAAGGATACTTGCCAGAGAGAAGTGACTCCGTTGCGAACAGAGCGGCCCCTCGAATACACGCCTCCGCGCCTAACGACGAGAGGTGAATACTCGGCGGAGGAAAGGGCAACGACCTCCCCAGCCGTGCATTGAGGGGACTGAGAAATAGCTCTTCGACCCCAGGCATGTCGAAAATGTCGCCGCCGATAACAACAACCTCGGGGTTGACGGTCAGTATAAGATTGTGAAAGACCACAGACAGGGTATCTACGCTGCTCTTGATCAGTGAAGCCGCATACTGATTGCCCTTCAGGGCTGCCTCGAACACGTCCTCCGGCCTGATAGGGGTGCTTACGCAGGAGCCGAGGGTCTCAATGATACTTAGTCCCTCACCTTGGATGGCCTCGGTTGCCGCGCGGCCGATCGCCTCAATTGAGGCGTGGTTCTCCAACTGCCCGCGGGGGCCCGCACCGTGGAGCGCCTCCGCCGGTGACGATAAAACGTAGCCGATCTCGCCGGCCAAGCCTTGCGCGCCTCGTAGGATCCGGTTGTCCATTATGATACCGGCACCAATACCGTCGTTTATGTCTACGTATACAAGGTGGCGGTGCGCTTTCCCCTCTCCGAGCCGATTCTCACCGTACGCCGCCAGCTTCACGTCGTTTTCGACAAAGCAGGGTACCCCAAAATTCTGTTCTATTTCCTTCTTTATGTTCAAATGAGCGAGTGACTCGAACAACGAGGCCCCGGTCACATCACCTGTCTCTGCGTCTACTGCTGCTGGAATACCGACACAAACAGCCTCAAGAGACGGCAAGAACATCGCCCTTTCATTCTTGTACCGGCTCTCTGCGTCGGTCAACAACCGTTCGATCTCGGTGAAAAGAAACTCAGTAATGTCGCTCTCATCGTCCACACGTGGACTCTTCTGGAGATGAAACTCGTTTCCCCCAAGATCGTACAACCCAAACTTGGGTTGGCCCTTCAGAAGATCTACCGCAATGACCGACCCCTTCTGCGCATTGACACCTATCTGGGTAACTCTCTTCCCGCTTTCGGTGGAAGAAACCCCTGTCTTAACTAAGTAACCCTGCTCCATAAGCTGATCCACGGCCCTTCCTACTGCGGGAGCACTCAAGCCTAAAGTCCGCGCGATCATCGCTTTGTGAGCTGGCCCATTGTGCCGAAGAAAGTGAAAGACAATGGAAATGTTTATCTTGTTCTGGAAGTTTGCGTTCGCCGTTCCTCCCAGAGATACCGTATTCATGTTCGGTTTGCCCTCCACCTCTAGTTTCGTCAATCAACCGACATCGCCGTTTCCATTATCCTGTTTTGAGACGCCTCAGACCGATCCAGGACTCCTTTGATCTTCCCCTCGTGCATCACAACGATTCGATCGCTCATACCTAGTATCTCCGGCAACTCCGACGAAATCATGATAATACCTACGCCGCTCTGGGCAAGTCTACTCATGAGAAGGTGAATCTCTTTCTTGGCCCCAACGTCGATTCCTCTGGTAGGTTCGTCCAATATGAGCACTCGCGGGTGGATTTCCAGCCATTTTGAAATGACCACCTTCTGCTGGTTCCCCCCGCTCAGGCTTAGCACTTTCTGTTCCACCCCGCGCGCCCTTATGCTCATCTTCTCCACGTAACCGAGCGCCGTCTTTCGCTCCCGCGTCAGACTAATCACCCCGAGTCGGCTGAACTCCCGTATACTCGGTAACGTCACGTTTTCTCGCAAAGACATTTCGAGTAGGAGCGCCTGTTCTTTCCTGTCCTCGGGTACTAGTCCGATACCGTGAGCAATCGCGTCCTTTGGTGAGCGTATCTCTATTCTGTCGCCGTTTAGATAGACCTCTCCGGACTCTCGCTTGTCGATACCAAATACTGCCCGCATGACTTCCGTTCGGCCAGCTCCTACGAGACCAGCAAATCCGAGGATCTCCCCCCGTTTGAGCGAGAACGAAATGTCCGAAAGAAATCCTTTGGTGGAAAGGTTCCTAACTTCGAAGACGGTCTCACCGATCTCGGCATCCTCTTTCGCGAAAATGTCGTTGATGTCCCGCCCTACCATCATGTTCACTACGGTTTTCTCGTCGACTATGTCTTTGTCGTAAGATCCGACCATCTTGCCGTCACGCATTACAAGGATGGTATCAGCAATGGCAAAAACCTCCTTCATCTTGTGAGAAACGAAGACCACTCCAATGTCGTGCTCGGTCAGCGACCGGATGATGTCGAGAAGAGTTTCGGTTTCCGACTCAGTCAATGACGAGGTCGGCTCGTCCATTATTATGATCTTCGAATCCACCGAAAGGGCCCGTGCGACCTCAAGCATCTGCTTCTGTGCGGTGGAAAGACGGCTCGCCTGAATCGTCGTCCTCGTGTGGAGCCCCACACGCTTGACAAGTTCTTCTGCCCGGTCATGCATTGTAGTTCGGTCTAGGAGCATCCCTTTCTTAGGCTCTCTCCCAACGAAGATATTCTCCGCTACGTTCAGATCCGGTATGATGTTGAGCTCCTGGTAGATCGTACTTATTCCATAGCGTTGTGCTGACACGGGGTCGGAGAGGTTAGCAGGTCTTCCCTGAACCAATATCTCCCCATCGTCTCGGGTATATACCCCCGAGAGTATCTTCATAAGCGTTGATTTGCCTGCCCCGTTCTCTCCGACTAGCGCCGTCACCTTACCCTGGTGGAAGTCCATGCTCACTCTATCGAGGGCTTTGACTCCAGGAAACTGCTTCGATACGCCAGAAACTCGCAAAAATGGGTCCACTGTACACTCCCCGGTCACGAAGTAAATGCTTCGGCACAGTGCACCGATGACCGTGCCGAAGCGTAAGTTCTAAGAAACGAAATAGTCTAATCCCAAGCCTTTTTCTCCGCGCGCACTTCCTCGTAGTTCTCCGGAGTCACAATCTCGATTCCCGTGTCTATGTAGTCTCCCTCGATTTCCTCGTTTTCCAGAAGCTTGACCAGGTTTTCTACACTCTTGTAACCCATGGCTCGGAAATCTTGGCCGATCGCGACGTCAACCATCTCCTCGTCGAAATAGTCGAGCATCGGGTAGAAGGTGTCGATGGTCACCAAAGTCTTCTCAGGTGTCTTCCACTCCTTGAGATTGGGCAATGAAGAGGGCGGTACGAAGAAGGGCCATCCCCCGAGGAAGAACCAAGCATCAAGATCAGGGTTTGCTTGGGTAAACTGCTCGACGAGCTCAACGGATTTGTCGATCTCATCTTCGCAGGCGAGTATGTTGACGATCTCGATGTCCGTACCTTCGATGGCATCTTCGAAACCCTCAAGTCGTGCCTGCATGTCGTATGCCCCGACCAGACCTGTCAAAAGTGCGACGCGGGCCCTTCCATCGGTGAGCTCAATGAGGTGCTCCCCTGCTACCTTTCCCGCGGTGTAATTCTCCGTGCCCGCATAGAACGCACGACCGCTGTCAGGGGAGTCCGCGTCGAAGGTGCTGACCTTTATCCCGTTTTCGATGGCTCGTCGTAGAACAGCCGAGAGGGCATCGGGATCGTTGGTGCTGATCGCAATACCGTCGACCTGTTTCTCAATCAATCCTTCAACGACATCGACTTGACTCGGTGCGTCGGCGTGCACCGGCGCAACCCATTCGATTTCGACGCCAAGATCCTCTCCAGCTTCCTCGGCGCCAGCTTTTGTGTCATAGAAAATCGGATTCCCCAACTGCTGTGGGACTACTGCGATGACGTACCCGTCCTCGCTCTCTTGACTGCCTGCTGCACTCAGAGCCAGAGCTCCGAAAACCATCATTACAGCCACGAATAGCAATGTTTTCTTCATCATAACCTCTCCCTATTAGCGTCTTCTTAGGTCCTACACACTGCGGCGAACGTTAGCTTCAGTGCGTAACCCGCCAATCTGATCCTTTGGCTCCCATTTACCCTGGTCAAACCATGGCAAAGCTCCTCCTTTTTACACTCCTTACTGTTGGTCTTGACTTGCGGCACTACGGCACATGCATCTTTCCATCGTTCCGTCGTAATCCCTCGTCCCACCTCAGGAAGCGTTGTGTTTGCGCAGTTGGTCTACCGAGACTGCAAGCAAAATGACGGAACCGATTACGATCTGCTGCCAGTACGCGGAGACGCTCAACAGCACGAGAGCATTACGAAGAACGCCCATAATGGCTGCGCCGATAACCGCTCCGATTACAGACCCGCTACCTCCTGAAAGACTTGCGCCACCGATAATCACCGCAGCAACTGAGTCAAGCTCCCAGGAAATACCTGCCGTCGGTTGACCGAGTCCAAGACGCGACGCCGACAAAATGCCCGCTAAACCCGCCAGCGCTCCCGCAAGAGCATACACGATGAACTTCAGCGTCACTGTATTGATGCCCGAGATACGTGCAGCTTCCTCGTTGCTGCCGAGTGCAAACACTCTTCTTCCAGTCACCGTCCGTTTCAAGAAGAACGTGAAAGCCGCGGTAAGGACCACCATAATGGTCACTGGGTTCGGTATTACTCCGATATACCCCTGGCCAAGGACGAGAAACGGTTCCGGAAGACCGGTGATCGGATAACCTCTGGTAACGACATAGCAAAAGCCCCGCGCCACGCTCAGATTACCGAGGGTGGCGATGAATGGCGGCAGCCTTGCCTGTGTGATCAGTAGTGCATTGAACAACCCAAAAACGACTCCCACGCCTATACCGAGCAGTATTGCGACCGGTATCGCCATTCCAAGGGGACCCATCACAAGTGCGGCGACAACACCGGCAAGCCCGAAAACCGAACCAACCGAAAGATCGACGCCCCCCGTAATGATGACCAGACACTGTCCTATCGCCATGATCGCAATAAAGGAAAACGCACGAGCAACTGAAAACAGGTTGTTGGAGGTAAGAAACTTGTCCGACGCGAGTGACATGATGATGCCCATTCCGATGAGCACCAGAAACACGTTGAACGAGGTGGACCGCAAAACCTCAGTAAGATACTCCCGAGCCAGACTATTGGGGGATTGAGTGCCGCTGCCATTACTCCCGCTGCCAATCGCCATACCACCTCCTCAATGAACCGCCTCTTCACAACTCCAAATCGACCGTTCCGAATGTCGTTACTTACTGTTATTTAGGACTACTCTACGCCCACTTTTCTGAGCTGTCAACTCTTTTCTGAATTCGTCGCAGCCTCACAATCGGGTCCATGAACGGCAATCGGAGACTGCAAAATGGATGGCGTAACCTTACTTGCATAAAAGGCCGGGTTGAGGATGAAAAACACACAGCGCATACACTCCAAGGTTGGAAAGAAAAGACCCTGCAGGAGGTATGCACCGTGAGGACGGGTTCAAAGGTACGCGAGGCTCGGAATCTGTTTAAGCGGATTATGGCTGAGCCGGAGAGAGTGTTTGAGTTTGTCCAAATGGACCTTGAGTAGCAGTGTGAGCGCATGATAAACGAATCGCCAAAAGCCGAGCTGACGGAGTTCTCCGACGAATTTCCCGAAATTCCCAAGGCCATGCTCCACTGCTGCGAGATGCATGTGAGCCGAAACGTCCTGGGCAAGGGTTCCCGCAAGCGTAAGCAGAAGGTCGCCGCTCAGTCCGGGGTGTTTTCTGCGCTCCTAATCGTCCCACCGCCAAGGCCAACGTTGAGGCCTTCAAGGAGAAGCACTCCGGCCCCTCCTTGGCGATGAGGTGCCAGGAGAGCTCTCTCGCCTAAGAGGAGCCACCCTCCCCGTCCTCCAGAAATTCTTACAAGATTGTTGACTCTGCCCCTCTGGCGACGGTACCGCAATCCTCGTCTCTGGATCCACGGTGAGTGCCATTGGACGCACCTCCTGCACTCCAATTGGATTCGCGGTGATGGCGTCTTCCGCGACAGGGGGTGAGTACACCTGGAGAAGGCTCATTGGCTGGCAGGTTTATCCACTCCTTGTATACTAAGGATTGGAGGGCACGATGGAAACTCGCGGTTCGAATGCAATCAAACCCGGCAGACGCTATACGCTGGAGGAGCGTAGAAACTGGGATACCGCAGAGCAGTGGGAGCTCATACGAGGCATCGCCTATGCGATGAGTCCGGCGCCTCGGCTCATCCACCAGCGGCTGCTCCTACGGATTTCGGCACAGCTTCTTCATCAATTGGAGGGCCGGCCCTGCGAGCCGTTGATTGCTCCGGTTGATTTCTATCCCTTTCCCGACGCCAAGGATGAACGGGCCGACACCGTGCTGCAGCCGGATCTGATGATCGTTTGCGATCCCTCGCAATCCCGTGAGGAGGGGGTCTTCGGTGCGCCGGAGTGGATACTCGAAATTCTCTCATCGAGAACAGCGTGGAAGGATCAGACGGAGAAGAAGCAGGTCTACGGAGAAGCCGGGGTCAAGGAGTACTGGATCCTGAATCCAGACACTTTAGACCTCATCATCTACCGACAAGAGAACGGAGCTTTCGGGGCGCCCGTAGGTGCTCGTCTCTCCGAACCGGTTGCCTTAGCAATTCTCCCGGAGGTGACCCTCTCCATAGACCAGGCGCGGTAAGG
>CAZNRF010000161.1:0-7521 GCA_964575075.1 uncultured Spirochaeta sp.
CCATTCTGCCGGTGGTCTTAGGAGCGCTGTTCGTACTCTACGTGGGTCGCTGGCGCTTGAACGTACTCTCTCTGCAGGACCGCGTCTCGTTCTCATTGGGCGCCAGCCCGACCCGGGAACGGCTGGTCCTGTTGATTTCCGCAACCGTCGCGGTGGCGGCGGTAATCTCTGTGGCCGGCATTATTGGGTGGGTGGGGCTGATCATTCCGCACGCCACCCGCCGCATTTTTGGGGCGGATGCGGGGGTGGCACTGCCGGCGGCCACGCTCTTAGGGGTCGTCTTTGTGGTTCCCGCGGATGCCTTCGCCCGCACCGTAACCGCCGGCGAGATACCGCTGGGGATCGTCACCTCCTTGGTGGGGGCCACGGCGTTTCTCATACTCATGCTGACCAACAACGTCCGGATCGAGCGATGACACAGAACGTAGGCGATACCATGCTCCACGACACCGAGCCGGCCGTTACTATTCAAGATCTATGGTTTCAGTATGACGGCGCCCGGGCATCCGTCCTCAACGGACTCACTACCACCATACGGCCCCGTGTGGTCACCGCGATTCTCGGTCCCAACGGAGTGGGCAAAACAACCTTGCTAAACGTGCTCCTGGGGTGGCTTCGGCCGCACCGCGGCGAGTTGCGCATATTCGGTCGTCCCCTGGCCACGCTCAGTCGCCGCGCGATGGGCCAGACCCTCTCGTTGCTTCCCCAGGAGGAGCACATTCCCTTTGAGTATTCCGTTGCGGAATACGTGCTACTTGGGCGCACACCCTATCTATCGCCGCTGGCGGCTCCTTCGGCATTGGACCGGGAGATCGCTCACAACGCGCTCCGGACCGTTGGCCTGCACGATCACCTCGAGACCCCAATCACCGACATAAGCGGTGGAGAACGACAGCTGGTGATGCTTGCCCGCAGCCTTGCCCAGAATCCACAGATTCTTCTCATGGACGAGCCGACGTCCCATCTCGACCTTGCCAACAAACGGCGTCTGGCGACGCTCGTACGTTCTCTCACTTCGGGGGACACCACGGTGATATTCACCACCCACGATCCGGAGTTTGCCGCGGTATGCGCCGACGAACTTTTGCTGGTGTGTGACGGCAAGCTACTGGCCCATGGTCCGATTCCGGAGACGATGACCGCCCCGCTCCTGTCTCGGCTGTTTGGCATCCCCGTGACCGTTACCACGGTGGAGGGGGCGCCGGTGGTTCGTTGGTAATCTTGACAATGGCGCTGGCGCGCCGATTCAGCGGGTGATACACTACCCTGATCATGAATCAGCAACAGCAAAAGGTAAGCAGCGATAGCCTGGCGGTTATCGCGTTGGGTGGCAACGCCATTATTGCAAAGGGACAACGGGGAACCGTCCAGGAACAGTTTGACAACGTTCGCCGAACGGTGAAACCAGTGGTAGAGCTGGTGAAGAACGGCTACAACTTTATCGTTACCCACGGCAATGGCCCGCAAGTGGGCAATTTGCTGCTCCAGAATGAACTTGCCAAAGAAGTGGTCCCCGAGATTCCCCTGGGGATGCTCGACGCCATGACCTGCGGTTCTATGGGCTACATGATCGAGCAGTGTCTTCAGAATGAGATGATTACCCAGGGCATTTGGCGCAACGTGGTCACGATTCCGGCACAGATTATTGTAGACCGCTATGATCCGGCAATGGAAAATCCCACCAAGCCGATCGGTCCGTTTTACACGGAGGAGCAAGCGCAGCAGCTCATCAAGGAGAAAGGATGGCTCCTGAAAGAGGATGCCGGCCGCGGCTGGCGCCGGTTTGTTGCCTCCCCTTATCCGATCGATATCGTTGAAAAGGAGGCGATCCGCCACCTGCTGCAGCAGCAGTACATTCTGATCACCGGTGGTGGTGGCGGTATCCCGGTGTCCCACGCCGAAGGCGATGCAATCACCGGGGTGGACTGTGTTATCGACAAGGATCTGGCCAGTATGAAGCTGGCGATCGCGGTACACGCCCGGACGCTTATCATCATAACCGGAGTGCCCAAAGTCACGATCAATTTTGGTACACCCGATGAAAAGGCGCTGAGCAGGATTACCCTTGCCCAGGCCCGCCACTACTATCAGGAAGGACATTTTCCCGCCGGCTCCATGGGCCCGAAGATGATGGCGGCGATTGAGTTTGTTCAAGCGGACCCGGCCAATCGGGTGGTTATCACTAATGAGGAGAATCTGGCGGCAGCCGTACAGGGAGACGAGGGCACCCACATCGTTGCCTACTGATGTCGCCTAGTGATACTGACCGTGGCGATCGATTGACTCACGACTGCTGGTCGGGATTGCCCGCTTCTGCTACCGTGCGCCTATGAATTGGCTCGATCGCCACATTACGCTCCACGGTCAGGATTCGCCTCGGGAAGAGGTGGCAAACTGGATTACCCACATGATCGGTGCGGTCCTGGCGGTGGCGGGGACGGTGGCACTCCTCCTTCGTCCGGAGCGCGCTGCCGATACGTTCAGCCTCATCGTCTTCGGGGTATCGATGATCGTGTTATTTTCCGCGTCCACCGCCTACCACCTGAGCCCTCCGGCCTCATCCTGGAAGCGGCTCTTCCGGCTCAGTGATCATGTATCGATTTATCTGCTTATCGCGGGCACATACACCCCGATTATGGGAGCGATCGGTACTCCTTGGGCTCACTGGACGCTGACAGCCGTCTGGCTTCTCGCCGCGATTGGAATCACCCTGAAGGTGATCCTGTGGGATCGATTTCGTCGATCCCAGTTGGTGTTCTTTCTTGCCATGGGTTGGCTCGCGGTGGTGCGCCTGGATGTGGTCCTGGAATCGCTTCCACAGCCGTTCTTTTTCCTCTTGCTGTCCGGTGGAGTGTTCTACAGCGTTGGTACGATCTTCTACTCCCTGAAACAGATGCCATACCACCACGCGGTATGGCACCTGTTTGTACTGGGAGGCGCCGGCTCCTTCTTCTGGGGCGTCTATGAGTACCTCTGAGTTCTACCATACCCTGCGAGCCGAAGTGGTGGACGTGGCGGAGCTCAACCGTCTGGGCGCCGACCTGAACATCGGAAAGGTTCGCATCACCGATCGGTACACCCAGGCCGTTGCTGGTGGTGCCGGCCTTGAGCTGGTCGATCGCATTCTCAAAGGCCACGTGGATGCTGAGATCACCCATCCGCCGGGAGAACCTTCAAAACGCCGACGTCTACAAGATCGACGGCACCCTCAAAATGACGATCGCTGCCACCTCGGAGCAGCGTCGACGCATCACCGCCAGTCTCGAAGAGCTGCGCTCAGCCGGGTTGATACGCTACGGGTACCACACCTCCGACCGGGCGATCATGACGTGTCTTATCCACACCAATCACAACGACGAAGTTCACTTTGTGGACTCCGCCGACGGTGGGTATGCCCTGGCAGCGCGGATGCTCAAGTCACAGCGATAACTACCCGCCCCACCGCCTGATCTTCCGAAGAGCCTACTCCTCCGGGGGTACGTTTCCGTTCACGACCGCTTGGGCGTGATCGATCGCCTTCTCGATGCCCTCATAGCCGGTGCACCGACAGATATTGGACTGAAGCCAGTCGATCCGCGTGGGGACGTCGGCGGTCGGATCGGCCTCAACCAGCGCGTGCCCGTTCATAATAAAGCCTGAGGTGCAGAATCCGCATTGAAAGCCGTATTCCTTTCGAAATCCCTCCTGCACGGGGCTCTCGGATAGCCCCTCTATGGTGGTGATCTCATCGCCGTCGACATCAACCGCCAAGGTGTAACATGACTTTACCGGCGTACCGTTTACATGGACGGTGCACGCGCCGCAGTCTCCGTTCTCACATCCCAGTTTCGTACCGGTCAGTCCCAGGCGATTGCGTACCGCCCATAACAGCGTATCCGCCGGGGAGACCCACACCGTTCGCACCTCTCCGTTTATCGAAAGGTTGAGCTTCACCTGCCCTTCGTATGATTTCATGCTTCCCCTCCGGACCGGTTCCCGGCAAATGCCAGAACGCCGTCTTCGATCGCCTGAATTGTCAGCTCCCGCCGGTAGCGCCGGCTGCCGCGCATATCCTGCTTGAATTGGAGACCCTGGGCATCTACCGCCTGAGCCACCGCAGTGCGGCGTTCGGCCTCACCCATGGCGGCGATCCGCTCCACTCCGGTGGCATTGAGGGCATCTTCTACCGCATCAGCGCGAACCGGATACCCCCAGGCCCCGGCAACCGCCACTCGTACTGAGCCGCCAACATCTGCCATCGCCGCCGTCACTAACGGGTAATCGACGCGGGGCTCTTTCGTGCGCCGACAGTAATACCAGGACCCGCCGGGCCCCGTTCCGCCGCCGGTGACCGGCCCGTAGGTGCTCCCGGAAGTGCTGCCGGCGACGCCTGCGGCGGCCCCCGCGTCGGCCAGCCCCAGATCCGCCAGAACGGCGGCATCGAGACCAAAGGAGAGCGCCAGCCCTCCTTTCGGAAGGGTAAGCTTTTTATGAAATAGCTCTCTGATCGGTCCGGTTGCTATCTCCACCCCGCTGTCGCCGGGATAGGCGTAGGTCACCGTTCCGTCGAGGAGCAAAAACGGGAGCACTCCTTCCCGGTAGGCCAACATACCGCAGATGTTGCCGCCGACGGTGATCGAGTTTCGAACCGTGCGGTCGGCGACGCCGGAAAAGCAGTGGGCGATGAGGCCCGTGCCGGGGGTATCCACAATCGTGTTGAGGCGCACCGCAGAACCCACACGCCACGTGTCGCCCGCCTCGTCATCAATCCCCGTCCCCCACGTTTCGGGAATGCGCTTGTAATCGATCAGCACGTCGGCCTGACGCTTGTTGTCACGAGCGAGGGTAACGATCTCCGTGCCCCCGCCGTAGTACACGGCAGTCTCGCCCTTCTCGGTAGCACGCACCCAGGCTTCAATCGCCTCATCAACCGTCTCGGCCCGCTGAAAGACGAGTTCGAACGGAATCATCGCTGAGCCCCTTTCTTGGCATCTTTCGTAGTGCCCCCACCGGTGGTGGTGCCTGCACCGGTGGCGGTGTCATCACTCCAGGCTACGTCCCGGCCGGTATGGTAACTCTCCCAGAGATACTCCGGCGTGATTGGAAGCGCGTTCAATTGGACCCCCGTGGCTCGGGAGAACGCCGCCGACAACGCCCCGGGCATCCCAATAATTCCCTGCTCGCCAAGACCTCGTGCTCCGAAGGGGCCGTCCCCCTGCGGCGTCTCCACAAAATCCACGATGTACTCCGGGTGTTCCCCATACCGTACCAATTTGTAATCCCGGAGCTTGTTGTTGAGCACGTGCTCGTTGGAATCGAACTCGAACGCCTCCCGAGTGGTATATCCGATTCCCATCGCCATTGCGCCTACGACCTGCCCCCGGGCAAGCGCCGGGTTGATCACGCGCCCCACGTCCATGGAACAGACACCTTTCAGCACCCGGAAGCTTCCATCACGAACGTTCATCTCGATTTCTACTCCCATCGCTCCCAGGGTCCACTCCAATCCCGGTCGGCCTTCCCCCGTTTCAGGGTCGATATGACTCAAATGGCGGGCGATATACTTCCCCCTGCCGACGATCGGGCCGCCGATGGCGTTCCCGTTGGGGTACACGTAGCCCAATACCACCTCCGAGAGGGGCAGAGCCTGCTCAGGGTCATCCCGGACATAAACCCATCCTTCAGCTACCTCAAGATCTTCTTCCGGAGCCCGCAACGGCGCGGCGGCAACGTGTTTGATCTGCGTTACGGCATCGTCCACCGCGGCGATAGCTGCGCGTCCCACCATGAAGAGCGTACGGCTGGCGGCACTGGTCCAATCGTGTGTGGAGCGGTCCGTCATCACCTCCTGCACCACGTGGATATCATCGGGATGCATAGCCAGCCGTTCAGCAACGATCTGAGCGAGGCCGGTGTAAATCCCCTGGCCCATCTCAACCGCTCCCGTCACCAGATTCACCGAGCCGTCTTCATTGAAGGAAATGAGTGCACCGGCATCGGTAAAGGTCGGTATCGCCGGCGCCTTCCAGTAACAGGATATCCCTTTCGCCCGAACCCGCTCATGATCGATTCTTTCGATCGGGCCGGTGGCCCAGTCTATATGCCGGGTTACCCGGTCGAGGCATTCCCGTAAGTCTCCGGTGTTGCCGTCCAGCACGTTCTGTGAAGGCGTCTGGTCTCCGGCCTGAATCGCGTTCTTCCATCGCAGCGCCACCGGATCCATGTCCAGCTTCTCCGCGAGAATTTCCATGGAGCGCTCAATGGCGTAGCTCATTTCGATGTGACCAAAGCCGCGATACGCCGTGGCAAAGGGGTGGTTGGTGTACACACAGTAGCTGTCGGTACGGAGGTTGGGAATATTGTAGGGACCGGTCGAAGCGTATCCCGCCGCGCGACTCACGTTTACCGCATAGTCGGCGTAGCCCCCGGAATCAAAGTAAAAATCAACTTCCGCGCCGGTGATCGTTCCGTCACTTCGGGCAGCCAGTTTCACGGTGGCCTCGAGCCCCGGCCCGCCGGGAGAGCCAACCATGTCTTGCTCCCGGGTGTTCTGGACACGCACCGGTCTGCCACCCATCGCCTTAGACAACAGATACGCCAAAGGCTCCAACTGAATGCCCGCCTTACCGCCGAATCCGCCGCCGATCTCAGCGGTCTGGATAGTGAGTTTCCCCGGTGGAATACCGAAGGTACGGCTCATAATTCCGCGTGCGCCATACGGACTTTGTGTGGAGGTCCGAATCACCACCTGGCCGTCACTCTTGATCTCGGCCATAGCCACGCGGGGCTCCATGGCTGCGTGGTCCTTGGGAGGAAACATGTAGCTCCCTTCGATTACCACGTCCGCTTCTGCAAAGGCCGCAGCGGGATCTCCCTTCCGCATCCGGGTGTGGTGGGCTATGTTTGTTCCCGGCTCCGGGAGGATTGCGGGAATGTGGACGTACTGCTCCATATTCGGGTGGATCAACGGTGCATCCGGCTTGATGCCTTCCCGAGGGCTCCGAATGATCGGCAGATCTTCATATTTCACCCGGATCGTCGCGGCGGCGGCCTGCGCGGTGCGCTCATCATCGGCTACCACGGCAACAACGGGCTCTCCGAAATAACGGACCCGTTCCACCGCAAGTGCCGGTTTGTCGCCCAGATACAGTCCCACCAGTTGTGGAAAATCCGTTCCAGTGAACACCCCTCGCACACCCGGCATAGATCGAGCGACCGCGTCGTCTATCTTTGAAATCATCCCGTGGGCGGTCTTACTACTGACGATCGCCGCGTATAGTATCCCGGGGACGAGAAAGTCATCGGTGTATCGGGTACGTCCGGTTGTTTTATCCGGAGCGTCTTTCCGTTCGAGACTGACGCCGAGGTTTGATCGTATGCTGCTCATTGGCATTGTCATTGCTAAATTATATCGCGGTGGATTTCGTCCTGGCAAATAGGTGAGAGGAATAGCGCCTCAGACTATTCCAAGCCCTTTGGCGGACCGAGGATCTCAGTAAGGACGATCGCCCGCTGCAGTGGCGGGCAGCGCCCCACTCCCCC
>CAZNRF010000162.1:0-7492 GCA_964575075.1 uncultured Spirochaeta sp.
GAGTGCCAAGCACGGTGTCGCGCGGGCCGACAAACGGGGCGTTCAGTCCGCGGGCAAAAGCGCAACTTCCGAAACCGAATCCCGATTGGGGAAAGATTCGCAGCTTGCGGAAGGGGATGGTGCCGCACGTTCCAAAGAGGCATTTCAAGAAGCAACCGACGCCGAGCTCGGAAGCGAGGAGAAAGCAGCTCGCGCCGAGAGCCTTCGCGGTCAAGCAGAGAAACCGTCCCATGGAGACGCCGCGGAGCCCAAGAACGTCGAAGCGCTGGTGGACCGGAACGGGAGGAAAGACCGACCCGACGATGTGCAGCGGGTGGGGCCCCGGGAACGCAGGCTCGCGGCCGAAAAAGCCGGTACCAAGACGGTAGAGGCGAAAGCGGTTTCTCCGGTGGAATCGGAGAACACCACGACGGAACGAACCGTCACCCGTGAACTGACGGTTGATCTCTCTGATGCGGCCTCTCAGCCTCGAGAGGCCGGGGAGAGCGGCAGCGGTGAGACTTCCCTGGCCACGGGACGGATGGACGTACATGTCGGCGACAACTTCTCGCGATCCCCTTCCATTTCCCAAGCAGCACAGACGCTGGCACGAAGACTGAACGGTGATCTCGGCGACAACATTGTCCGCCAGGCAAAAGTGATGCTCCAAGATGCGAACAACGCTGAGTTACGTTTGGTGATCCGCCCCCCGGAGCTCGGGCGCATTCGGATTCGGTTGCAGATGGAGAACGGGCATATAGCCGGGCGGATTCTTGTCGATAATGGAAGCGTGCGAGAGGTGGTTGAACAGAACCTTGCATCGCTTCAGCGTGCCTTTGAAGAGGCCGGGTTGGAGATGGGTGATCTGGAAGTGAGCACCGGGGATGCCCGGGACGAGGCTGAGACGAATAGCCGCGAGCAGGGCGGTCGGCCGTCTCAGACGACAGCTGTCGGGGCTGAATCTTTCGGGCGCAGCATCGAGACGATTTCTGAGTATGAACCGGGTCGCCACCGAATCAATCTGGTGGCGTAGAAAAAGGAGAGGGTGAACAGATGGATATACCGATGTCGATGGGCAGCACCGAAGAGGCCCGCGTACAATCGCAGGTATCGTCCTTCAATGAGGCGATTCAGAACAGTGGAGGATCCGGTACGGAGCTCGGTCGCGATGATTTCCTGAAGATTCTCATCACGCAGCTTCAGAATCAGGACCCGACGAAGCCGATGGAAGACAAGGAGTTTATCTCTCAAATGGCGCAATTCTCGTCGTTGGAGCAGATGACGAACGTCTCTGAAGGCTTTCAGGAGATGAACGCTCTCCTCAGTTCAAGCCAGGCACTCTCAGTACTCGGGCGGACGGTGGAAGTGCAGACCGGCACCCAAACCGTGCGGGGTACCGTTTCCGGCGTGACCAACGGCCCAATGCCCCAGGTCACGATTAATGAGCAGCAGTACGACTATTCGAACATTCAACGGGTAATTCAGTAGGGGGAACCGCGTATGATGCGATCACTGTATTCGGGAGTTTCGGGACTCCAAAACCATCAGGTCCGGATGGACACGGTTGGTAACAACATCTCCAACGTGAACACCACCGGCTTTAAGCGCGGTAGGGTCAATTTTCAAGACCTGATTTCCCAAATGAGACAGGGCCCGGCAGAACCGAACGAGCGGGTTGGAGGCGTTAACCCTCAGCAAGTTGGCCTCGGTATGCAGGTAGCCACGATTGATACGATTCACAGCCAGGGCTCATTGCAGACCACCGGCGTGAAAAGCGACATGGCGATCCAGGGCGATGGGTTCTTCATGATGCGCTCCGGCGACGAGAACTTCTACTCCCGGGCCGGAGCGTTTGGCGTGGATTCCGAAGGAATGCTCGTTAATCCGTCCAACGGAATGCGCGTCCAGGGCTGGAACGCGGAGACAGTGGACGGAGAGTCGTTCATTAACACCTCGGCTTCCGTGGAGGATATCAATATTCCGGTGGGGAGCAAGGATCCGGCCCAGGCTACCTCGGAGGTCTTTCTGGCGTCTAACCTGAACAAGAATACGCCGGTTATTCCTGAGGATGCCACGGAGGGTCAGATTCAGGACGGTACCTGGACGGTGGAGTACGACATCTATGACTCCTTTGGTACCACCCGGACGCTCCGGATCGACTTCACACGAAACCCCGATGCCGAGAACCAGTGGATCGGAACCGTGACGGTGGACCCGGAAGCGGACGAGGAGTTGCCGCAGAACGTCGGTGTCGGGGGCGTAGACTCCGCCGACGGTCAGTCCTTTATCGTGGAGTTTGCCAATGACGGGACCCTCGTCTCCGCGCAGAACCCGGAGGGCGGCACGTCGGACGACGGCATGGTGGAGGTAGATATCTCCTATGAGGTGCCGGAGACGAGCATTCCGGTGGATCCCGAAACCGACCTCCCCCAGGAAGGTCCGGTGGAGCAGAACTTCACCTTGACCCTCGGGGAGCAGGGAAGCTTTGTGGATTCCATGACGCAATACGCCTCTGAGAGTTCGACAAAGGTCTTTAGTCAGAACGGGTTCGGTATGGGGTACCTGGAGGATTATCGCATCGACTCCAACGGAATCATTACGGGTATTTTCTCCAACGGGAACAATCGGGAACTCGGGCAAGTGGCGCTCGCCTCGTTTCGCAACCCCGGTGGACTGGAGAAAGCGGGTGATACCACCTTCCAAGAGTCGCTGAATTCCGGTCTCGCCGATATCGGTACCGTGGGCGTAGCCGGGAAGGGTGAGATCATGTCCGGGGCTTTGGAAATGAGTAACGTCGATCTCGCCGAGCAGTTTACCGATATGATCGTGACGCAACGAGGTTTTCAGGCCAACAGCCGTACGATCCAGACCACCGACCAGATGCTGCAGGAAGTCTTAACACTGAAGCGGTAATAGGAGTACCTTAAGCGGAGATGATTCAGGTCACGAGACTTGACGGGCGCGATTTCTATATCAATCCTCACCAGATTGAGTATATAGAGCTCAACCCCGATACAACGCTGATTATGCTTTCCGGGAAGCGCCTCATCGTGCGCGAGGAGTATGATACGATTCTGCAGCGGATCATCGAGTATCGCCGTGAGATCGGTGCCTTTAAGAACGAGGAGTAAGACCGAATGGATCTTGGAACGATATTAGGCATCGCGATCGGAATGGTCATGGTCACCATGGGTATCATACTTGGTGGTGTCGGTATCGGACCATATCTGAGCTTGGACTCCGTTCTCATCACGATTCTCGGGTCGTTTGGGGCGATGATGATCGCGCAGCCGTTGAGCCGGATGCTGGGGATCGCAAGTTACCTCAAACACATTTTCAACGTCACGTCCTGGAACGAAGAAGAGCTGATCAGCCAGCTGGTCGGCTTTTCAGATCGCGCCCGCAAAGAAGGGCTTCTTGCTCTGGAAGATAACTTGGACTCCGTGGAAGATGAGTTCATGCGTAAGGGAATCCAGCTGGTGGTAGACGGTACTGATCCCGATATCATTAAGAGTATTCTCTACGCCGACCTAAACCAGCTACAATCGCGCCATGAGATCGGCATCAAGATCTTTGATGACTGGTCCAAGATCGCACCGGCGTTCGGCATGATCGGAACGCTGGTCGGGTTGATCGCGATGCTCGGAAGTATCGGCGGCGATACCGCGGCGATCGGGCGCGGTATGCAAACGGCGTTGGTTACCACGCTGTACGGATCGTTTTTTGCAAACCTGTTCCTGATTCCGTTCAAGAGCAAGCTGGAAGACCGAGACAAAGAAGAAAGTCGCGTCAAAGAAATCGTCATCGAAGGTATCCTGTCTATTCAGAGTGGAGACAACCCGCGAATCCTCCTGGAGAAGCTGGTTTCGTTCCTTCCGCCGGATCAGCGGCAGGCAGTGCGGCAGGAGAGTGGCGCCGACTGAGGTCGGAGGTAGCGTATGGCGCAACCTGAAAAGAAATGCAAAAAATGTCCTCCTGAGGGAGCCCCGGATTATATGCTTACCTACGGGGACATGATGACGCTGCTCCTCACGTTCTTCGTAATGCTGCTCACCCCCGCCACGATCGACGGGTATGAGCTTCGTCTTATTCTCGCGGCGTTTCCCGGCCTGGGGCGGGATACCGGTGGCAACACCCTTGAGGTGGGACGCCTGGCGGAGCTGGGAAACACCGTGGAGTCCCTCCCCTCAATGGAGCGGGGACGGGCGCTTGACCAGGCCAGACGGAATGCGGTGAGCATCTTCAATCCGGAGATCCAGTCCGAAGAGGTTCGAGTTCAGGAAGATGAGCGGGGACTGGTCATATCCCTGGCCTCCGACGCGTTCTTTGACGAAGGAAGTGCTGAGGTCAACATAGAGCAGACCCGGGACATCTTACAGAAGCTGGCGCAGCTCCTGGGGGACCCCTCTCTCGAAGACCGCACGTTTCGCATCGAGGGGCATACCGATAACACTCCCACCGCGCCGGATGGGCCGTGGGAGTCTAACTGGGAGTTATCAGCGGCGCGCTCGATCAGCGTACTGCGGTATCTCACCGAGTTCGGCGTAGATGACGACCAGTTCCAGGTGATGGGACTTGCCGATACGCGGCCGTTGTATGACAACGATACCGAAGAGGGGCGTTCGTACAACCGCCGCGTTGATGTCATAATCCTTTCCGACGGCCACCTATGAGCGGGACGTCATTCGTGCAGGAGGAATTCCGTGTCTGACGAAATATTCGATACAGAAGATGAAGGCGGTGGTGAAGACCAAAGCCAATCAGTAGGCAAAAAGAAAATCGGGTTTCTCCCGGCTATCGTCATAGACATCCTTAAGTGGGTAGCCATTGTGGTCGGGGCGATCATATTCATCGTCGTTACGGTGGTTATCACCGTCCGTATGCTGAACGCCGGCGATCAAGCCACCGCTACTCGAGTACCCCTTGGCAGCGAGTACGAGGAAGGCTCCGCGCCGATGCTCGACTGGTACAGTCAGATCGATGATGTCCGCGGGGTAACTGCCGATGAAGTCCGGCGCACCTTTATCGTGAAGGTCCACATCGGCTACGAGCCGGAAGACGAGGCCACGATGCAGGAGCTCATCAGCCGGGAGGTGCAGATCACCGAGGCAATCGCTGAGTATTTCTCGTCTCGCACCACCGATGAGCTCCAGGGTGTTGAGAACCGGCAGCGATCCAAACAGGAACTGCGAGAAGAGATCAACCGCATTATGACGCACGAAGTGAGGGATGTGGCATTTGGTCGATACGAATTCTTAGAATTCTAGAAAATATCAATATTCGGCTTGCAAAAGCCGCGATGTTGTGCAAAAAATGGTACAGGGAGGGGTAGACCTACAGTATGAATGAAGTCCTGTCTCAGGATGAAATCGACCAGCTTCTCACGGCAATTTCGTCCGGTGATGTCGAAACCGATGAACTTTCGCAACCGACCGAGTCGCGAAAGATCAAGATTTACGACTTCAAGCGTCCGGACAAATTTTCCAAGGAGCAGATTCGCACCGTTTCAATCATGCATGAGACGTTTGCCCGTCTCACCACAACGGCGCTGAGCGCGCAGTTGCGGAGTCTCGTGCAGGTCCACGTGGCAAGTGTCGATCAGCTCACCTATGAAGAGTTCATTCGCTCTATCCCCAACCCAACGACCCTGGGCGTCATCAATATGGACCCCCTGAAAGGGTCGGCCATTCTGGAGGTTGATCCGGCGATCACCTTCGCGATTATTGATCGCCTGTTTGGCGGGCAGGGTGAGGGTACCAAGGTCACCCGCGATCTTACCGACATCGAAACTACCGTCATGGAAGGGATCATCGTTCGTATTCTCGGCAATATGCGCGAGGCGTGGTCCCAGGTGATCGACCTTCGCCCACGTCTGGGTCAGATCGAAACCAACCCCCAATTCGCGCAGATCGTACCTCCCTCGGAGATGGTCGTTCTTGTTACCCTCGAGACCAAGGTTGGTGAGGTTGAAGGGATGATGAACTTCTGTATTCCATACCTCACCATTGAACCGATCATCTCTAAGTTGTCCGCTCAATACTGGTATTCCTCCGTTCGCCGCGGTGCCACCACGGAAAACTTGAATATCCTGCGGGACCGGTTGGCAACGATCGCCGTTCCCATGGTGGTCGAGATCGGCGCGATGGAGCTCACCGTTCGGGATGTACTCTCCCTCAGTGTGGGTGATGTAGTCCGTCTTCCCGATTCGCATATTGAAGACAAGATGGCGCTTCGGGTGGGTGACCGTAAGAAGTTCTGGTGCAAACCGGGACAGATCGCTAATAAGCTCGCGGTCCAGGTCACCGGAAAGATAGAGGAGATTGAGACGGAAGAGTTTGAAGAGCTTGTTGCGGAAGAAGGAGAGTAGGGAATGAGTGACGGTTCACTGTCCCAGGATGAAATTGATGCTCTATTAGCCGGCACTGGAAATATCGATCTCGGCGAAAGCTCGGGCGGCGGAGGCGGGGGTGGGTCCGTAGATACCGACTCGCTTTCCGGTCTCAAAGCGGCACTCTCCGAGACCGTCTCTCAGCAACAATCCAACATGGCGATGATCACCGGCAATGAGGTTGAAGTGGCGCCGCCCACCGTAAACGGCGGTGCGCCCAGCGGATTGAGCGGTGAGCTGGTTCAGATCGTCTACAATCTGGGGGATGCCGGGGGACACGGTTACATTATGTCTTCCGAGGACGCCCTCAAATTCGCCTCCGCGTCCATGGGTCTTGATGGGGTGGAGCTCGATGATGCCGCGCTGAATGCGGTGCAGGAAGTCTTCTCCCAGGTAGCCGGTCCGGTGATTAATACGCTGAGCGAAAAAACCGGCGCCACCATTATGCCGGAGCCGGCACAGGCTACTACGGTAGATGCTGGTTCCCTTTCGTTGCCGGACAATCCGGTGTATGCCCGGTATACCGTTACGTTGGGCGAAGACTCGGCGGTAGTATACGAGCTCTTTGAGCAGTCCTTTGCGGCGCAGCTGAACGCCGGCGGTGGCGGCGGGCAGGGCGGCATGCAAGTACCGGGATCCGGCATGGGACAGCAACAACAGGCTCCTCCCCAGGGGGGAGGTTTCAATATGCCCGGAATGCAGGGGGGCGGCAATATGGGAAACATGATGGGCGGCGGCGGAGGCGGCGGGATGCCCGGCTTCGGTGGCGGAAACGCCAACGTCCAGTCGGTGCAGTTCCCGAGCCTCCAACAGCAAGGTGCCAGTGGCGAGCAAGGCAATATCGGTCTTCTCATGGACGTCTACATGGAGATGACCGTTGAGCTCGGTCGTACCAAGAAACTGATCCGGGAGATCCTGGGTATGGGTGAGGGGACCATTATTGAGCTCGACAAACTGGCCGGTGAGCCAGTGGATATTCTCGTGAATCACAAACTGATCGCCAAGGGAGAGGTTGTCGTCATTGATGAGAACTTCGGCGTTCGGGTGTCGGAGATCGTTTCACCCATGGAGCGTGTAAGCGATATGACATGACGTGACAGGACCGACTGAGGGGCGGCAGACCCG
>CAZNRF010000163.1:0-2664 GCA_964575075.1 uncultured Spirochaeta sp.
AAGCAGCGGGTCTCGTTGGCGAGAGCGATGGTTCGGCGGCCGGCAGTCTTCCTGCTCGATGAACCGCTGTCTCATATGGACAAGAATGTCCGTGTCACCTTGAGAGCACGCATAAGAAGAATACATGACGAGTTACGCGCTACCTCGATTTATGTGACTCATGACCAAGAAGAAGCAATCGCGTTGGCGGACCGGATCATAGTGATGAACCTTGGGCGGATTCAACAGATCGGGTCAATCAATGATTTGTGGGGAAACCCGGCAAACAAGTTTGTTGCAGGGTTCATCGGTGAGCCCGTGATGAATTTCGTCGAAGGTACGACGGAAACACCAACCACAGTCAGGATGCTGGGCGACTCCGGCGACGGGCCACTTACGTTGGCTCGGAGAGTCAAGGATGAGGCGGTCGGGGAGAGAGTCACCATAGGAATCCGCCCCCAGTCAATAGAGGTCGATTCGGGGGCTGGTCGTGATCGGACGAACCGGGTGTTCGGAAAAGCCGTTGTGGTGGAACCGGTGGGAGAGGAGAGGATAGTGACGGTTGCCGTTGGTGACACTGAAGTGAAAGTCGTCACTAAGCGTGACGTCCCGATCGGCCGAGGTGACCATGTACGGCTGATATTCGGAGCCGAACATATCAATGTCTTTTCGAACGCCGGGAACGAAGAATCGCTGCTGCAGCCCGCATAAGAAATGCACCGCAAAAGCATATAACGTTAAGCTATAAGGGAGTGACCATGTTTGAAACATTCGCTGAGACAGGCTTGTACCAACTGCACATTGATGGTGCGTGGGTAGACAACGAGGACGGAAAACGGCTCGCTGTCGAAAACCCATCGACCGGAGCGACTGTGGGGCATGTCGTCGCAGCCAATGGAGGAGTAGTTAACGATGCAGTGGAAGCCGCGGACGCCGCGTTTGCATCGTGGTCAACAGCCTCGCCCGATGTACGAGGAAACTATCTTGTGAAGGCGGCGGGGATAGTACGGGAGAGAATTGACTATCTTGCCTCGATGATGACGAAAGAAATTGGAAAACCGCTGAACGAGGCGCGGGGTGAGGTTCGCAAAGGGGCGGAGATCCTGCAGTTCTACGGGGAAGAGGCAAAGCGTCTGCACGGAGAACGAATACCGGGGTTCGATGCAAGCACGACAAGCTATGTTATCTACGAACCTCTCGGTGTAGCTGCGGCGATTTCACCGTGGAACTATCCAATCGAGCTTGTGGCTTGGAAAATTGGGGCGGCAATTGGTAGCGGCTGCACGCTCGTCATCAAGCCTCCCTCCGAAGGTCCGATAGCTCCGGCGGCGTTCGCGGAGTGCCTCATCGACGCCGGTGTTCCACATGGAGTGGTCAATATTGTCTTCGGTAGCGGTGCAGACGTCGGACGAGCGCTTGTTCAGCATCAGAAGGTTCGGAAGGTCGCTTTTACCGGCTCGACAGAGGTCGGTAAACAGATTGCGGCTTGGTGCGGCCAGCAGATGAAGAAGGTGTCGTTGGAGCTAGGCGGCCACGCTCCATTGATCATCACGAAAGAAGCGGATCTTGCTGAGGCAGTGAAGGGCGCAACGCGCCGCACATTTCGGAATATGGGTCAGATTTGTATAGCCATTAACCGGATATACGTTGCTAAAGAGATTTACGACGATTTCCTTAAAGCCTTCGCGGACGCTACTTCGAAACTGACTATCGGCGACGGGCTCCGTAATCCGAGTGCGGACTTGGGACCAATGGCGTCAAAGTCGGGATTGGAGAAGACTGAGCGACATGTACAGGATGCTCTGTCCAAAGGGGCCAGACTCTGTACGGGAGGTGCAAGACCGAAGGAAGAAGAGTTCCGGAACGGCTACTACTATTTGCCGACAATTCTTGCAGACGTGACTCACGAGATGGTGATTATGCGTGAGGAAACGTTCGGACCGGCTGTAGGCGTTATGCCCTTTGACACCATAGACGAGGCAATTTCGTTGGCCAACGATACCGACTACGGACTTGCAGCGTACGTGTATACGAACGACCTGCATCAGGCGGATCAGTTCATTCACCGTTTGGAGGCCGGCAACGTAGCTATAAATAACCCCGACGCCGGAGTGATTAATGCTCCCTATGGCGGTTTTAAAGAGAGTGGGATGGGCTATGAACACGGACGAGCCGGAATGATGGAATACGTACGCGCCAAACACGCTCGCGTGCGGTATTTCTGGCGAGACAAGGGAGACCGGTGATCATGAACGAAGAACCACTGCTTATCGGTATCGATATCGGCACCACCGGTTGTAAGACTGTGGCGGTGGATACTGAAGGCGAAGTAGTCACAAAGGCCTATGAAGAGTATCCACTGTACACGCCACGTCACGGGTGGTCGGAACAGAACCCGGAAGATTGGTGGAACGCCGCTTATAAGACTTTGCAGGATATCGTCGACAGTGACCCTACTGTCGCTTCTCGGATTGTTGGAATCGGATTATCCGGGCAGATGCATGGTTTGGTTCCGTTAGATAAGCACCGGGAAGTAATCCGGAACTGCATCTTGTGGAACGATCAGCGAAACGAGCTCCAGTGCCGCGAAGTCCACGAAATGGTGGGGGGGGGGCTCGAAGAGCTCTTAAGAATAACAAACAATCCCATGCTGCCGGGCTACACAGGCGGAAAATTTCTGTGGAT
>CAZNRF010000163.1:2764-7487 GCA_964575075.1 uncultured Spirochaeta sp.
GAATAACAAACAATCCCATGCTGCCGGGCTACACAGGCGGAAAATTTCTGTGGATACGCAAGAATGAGCCGGAGCTGTAGGTTCTTCGTTCCGCTGGTTTCGCGACCACTTCGGCCAGGCGGAACGCCTGCTGGCTGAGTCAGCGGACAAAGATGTGTACGAAGTGTTGTCCGAAGCGGCTTCAGAATCGGTGCCGGGAGCCCGCGGGCTGGTTTTTCTGCCGTACTTGAGTGGCGAGCGTTGTCCATATGCGGATCCTAACCTCCGTGGTGCGTTTGTGGGACTGAGCCTTACCTCGACGAAAGCGGACGTGATTCGGAGTGTTATGGAGGGGGTGGTGCTTAGCCTGCGGGATGTGCGCGAGCTGTTCAGCGAGATGGGAAAGAGTTTCTCAAGTGTCAGTACCTCCGGTGGCGGGAGTCAATCGTCACTTTGGCGTCAAATACACGCGGACGTATTCCAGAACGACGTAGTAACAGTGAATGGCAGCCGTGAAGGAGCTGCTTATGGTGCGGCGATGGTTGCCGCCGTGGGCTCACGAGTATGGGGCGACTTCGATGTAGGCACAAATAAGCTTAGAGTCGAAAATAGAGCTACTCCTAACAAAGAACTGAGCGATCTCTACGAGCGGTTGTATGGTGTCTACCACGGTTTGCATGACGCCTTGAAGCCAAGTTTCGACAGTTTAGCCCAAATTGAGTGAACAGAGGGGAGGGAGAGGATGCCCGGTGAAGAGGCGAAACTCAATCAGGACGAAATGAAACGCCTTGTGGCGACGGTGGTGGTGGAAAAATGTGTACAGAGCGGTATGAGATTGGGGCTGGGTAGCGGCTCGACGTCCGAGTACGCTGTGCGACATATCGGTCACCTTTACCGGACGGGACAGGTGAGAGACATTCTGGGGGTCGTCACGAGTACACAGACCGAATTGGTGTGTCACGAGTTGGGCTTGCCTATAACCAGTTTGAACGACCCGAGGATAGGTGGACACCTTGACCTGGCGATAGACGGACCGGATCAGATCGACTGGGAAGGTAACCTTGTGAAAGGCGGGGGCGGGGCCCTGACACAGGAGAAGATTGTCGGTTACGCTGCCGACGAGTTCATAATTGTTGCTGATGAGACGAAAGTGGTTGATCGTCTCGGTGCCTCCTTTCCTGTTCCGTTGGAGGTTATGCCCATGGCACGAGTCTCTGCGGCTCGAGCGGTTGAGAGAATGGGGGGGCAGGTTAGTGTCCGGATGGCGCAGAAGAAGGTGGGCGCAGTCATTACCGACAACGGTAACATCATATTGGACGTCACGTTCGATGACCCGATCGATCCGAGAGAGTACGAGTATTCCCTGAATATGATACCCGGGGTAGTAGAGAATGGTCTCTTCACCCGACCACCATTTAAAGTCTATGTGGCTTTTGCCGACGGGACTGTGGAGTTGAAATACAGCCGTTGAGGCGGTGGCGGCGGCTTCATTGATAATGGAGGACGATACGGTCGGCTTTGACATCGGCACAACCGTTCCCTTCATTGCGAAGTGGTTGAAGGATGACGTGAAAATCGATGCAGTATGCGTCAGCGTTGACTGTGCTATGGAGTTCTATCACAAAGAGAATACCAATCTCATATTGTCCGGTGGATACCTGCATCGCGACTCGGGAGTGTTTTTCCAAAGCGATGAAGGCTTTGCGTTTTTAGGCAGGGTCCGCACTGACAAAGTATTCCTATCCGCTGCGGGGATCCATCCGGAGCTTGGGCTCACCTGCTACCATGACTTTCACGTATCGATTAAGCGAAAGCTTATGAATTCCACCGGCCAGATCATCCTCGTTGCCGACTCCACGAAGTTTGGTATGCTCAGTCCGGTGTACTTTGCCGATTTGAAGGAGATTGATATCTTAGTGACCGACGACGGGATTCCGTCGGATTACCGTACGAAGCTGCAGGATCTCGGCGTGGACGTTGTTGTGCAACCGAGATTCTCTAATGCGAATCTGGCGCCTCAGGCCGCGACCTGGGTAACCGGCGTGAACGGCTAAGAGTCGAGGTTGACGAGGTGCAGCATCCACTATACGATGCCCCGTAACCGGAGTCGAGGCGGACACCCTCCATTTGTGGGCTGACTCGGCCTCTACTTGTCGGAAATTCACCTTGAAAGAAATAGACACAGCTATCTATTAGGAGTATGTCGATGCAGAATCCGTGGAAGAAGATACAGGCGTTGAACGATCAGACGGAGATTTGGTGGGATTCGTCTCCTTTGGTGTGGCCGAACTTTAGGCAGGACATGAGTGGTGTCTCGGGCCTGACCGACGACGAGCAGACGTGGATCAACGATGAGCTTGCCCAAGCGTTCTTTGACGCGCCGGTTGATTCCTGGGTCTTTCGGGGATGCACGACCAACCCTCCTCTGTCATGGGCCGTGCTGAAGACGAGAAAGGCCGAATGGGCTGAGAAAATTCGCAAAATTCGCAAGGACTACACAGGGCGGTCCAAATACGGTCTGTTTCGGATGGTGTACAAGGAGATTGTCCGACTGGGTGCTGAGCAATTCCTTCCGTTGTTCGAAGCTTCGGACGGCAAATTTGGTCACATTTCTGCACAGGTCGACCCGTTGTTGCTGAAGAACGAGGCGGAGATGCGCGAAATGGGGGAAGAGCTTGCCTCGTTGTCTCCCAACGTGATGGTCAAGATCCCGGGGGCGACGCGCGGGATACCCATTTTCCGGCATTTGGCGTCCAAAGGAATTGCTACCAATGCAACCGGTGTGTTCACGCTTCCGCAGATTATGGCGGTTGCTGAGATGGTGGCGGAAGGTCGGAAGCAACACCTCCAGGAAAACTCCGAACCTCGGTTCGGCTGGCGGGCGGTTTGTACGCATATGACCGGTCGCTTGGAAGACTCGAAAGCGTTGCGCGGAGTGATAGACGGGGACAATCGGAACATAGACGCGTTTGAGTTGCGGGTAGCCTCAGAAGCGGTAGTCAAGAAGGCTGCAAAACTCTTTGAAGAACGTGAATTGCCGATTAAGATGCTAACGTGCTCGGCGCGTAAGCACATAAACCAACAGGGTGAAGTAGTTTATCCACATATCGAAATGTTTGCCGGTGGAAACCTCGTCTATACGGTGCCCCCCAAGGTGTTCGGCGATGTGCTGGTTCACTATCGAAACAAGGATATTCGGCCGCTTTGGGACACGGCTCCGGACGAGCAGGTCCTCGAGAAACTGAAGCAAGTTGAATACTTCCGCCGAGCGTATGACGAGAACGGTTACGCGGTTGAGGAGTTCGACGAAATCCCGTCGATGATAGAAAACATGGACGCTTTCCAGAAGGCCTTTCGCGAGATGATAGACTACGTCGGTTCCTTCCTGTAAGGGGTATGAAAACGAAGGACGAGGCCGAATCGCTTTGCTAAACGACCACGAGAAAAGGAACCTCCAGCGTACGGCGGTGGAGGTTCGAAAGAACGTTATTCGGATGATCCGCGCGGGAGGGAGTGGACACGTAGGTGGAGCACTTTCAATCGCCGACGTGATGACGGCACTCTATTTTCGAGTAATGCGCGTCGCCCCTGACGACCCCCGATGGCCTGACAGGGACCGCTTCGTGCTTTCCGCAGGACACAAGTGCCTTGCCCTCTATGCCGTGCTCGCGGAGAAGGGATTCTTTAACAAGAGTGTCCTTGACTCCTACGGGGCTCTCAACAGTCCTTTGCCTGGACATCCGGATATGCACAAGTTGCCGGGAGTGGAGGCCAATACGGGCGCTCTCGGTCATGGACTGTCGATCGCCGGCGGCATGGCAAAAGGCCTGAAGATGGAGGGTAAGACGTCCCGAGTCTTTGTCGTACTCGGAGACGGGGAGCTCGGAGAAGGGTCGAACTGGGAAGCGGCGTCAGCGATACGACACCATCACCTGGACAACCTCACGTGCGTGGTAGACCGGAACAAGTTTCAGCTGAGCGGAAGGACTGCCGATATCATGAGTTCAGAGCCCCTCGATGACAGATGGTCGGCGTTCGGATGGGACGTCAAGGTGATCGATGGGCACGACTTTTCGGCCATCGTGGATGCATTGGAATCGACTCCGGGTAAGCCCGGAACACCGTCCCTCATCATTGCGGATACCGTGAAAACCAAGGGACTTTCGTTTGCAGAGGACAAAGCAGAATTTCACCATTGGAAAGCTTCTCCGGAGGAACTGGAAGAAGCGGAGCGTGAGTTGGCGGCTGCAGCAGGGGAACTTGATACATGACCGAGAAGCGGGATCCTAGAAAAACGTTCGGCCTTGCCTTGACGGAATGCGCTCAAGAAAATGAGCGGGTACTAGCGCTATCTGGAGACAGCTCATCCGGTTCAGGTCTCACGCCGTTCCGTGAACGATTTCCGGACCGACATCTGGAGTTCGGTATCATGGAGCAGGGAATTCTGGGATTCGCCTCCGGATTGGCTACTACGGGAAAAATTCCCGTGGTTGCAGCGATTGCGCCGTTTGTAACGGCTCGGCCTTTCGAAATGTTCAAGGTCGACCTTGGATACATGAACCAGAACGTCAAGGTTGTGGGTCGATGTGCGGGCATGACGTATAACGAGTTGGGAAGCACGCATCATTCCCTGGAGGATATTGCAATTACCCGTGCAATCCCGAATGTCGCTGTGCTTGCCCCGGGTGATCCGGTGGAGATAGAAAAAGGTGTGGCGGCAATGCTGGCACACGACGGGCCCGTG
>CAZNRF010000164.1:0-3713 GCA_964575075.1 uncultured Spirochaeta sp.
AACTCGGCGTTGTGCGCTATGAGGATTGCGTCCCCGGCAAACTCCATAAACCGCGGCAGGACCGTCGCCACTGGAGCCTTATCCACTACCATTTCCGTGGTGATACCACTGACGCGGGCGGCGTCGGGGTGAATCTCCATCCCCGGATTGGACAACTCCTCAAACTCCGCGAGCTCCTGACCAACCGTGAAGCGGACGGCACCAAACTCCACGATACGATCCACCGCCGGATGGAGTCCGGTCGTCTCGAAGTCAAACGCCACAAAGGTGAAATCGGTAACCGGCAGGGTGGTGTCGATCGTCACGCTTCGGCCTCCGCGATAATCGAACGCAGAACGTCTTCGATTCCACTGATCTGATCCTGGACGTTCCGCCGGGCCGCGGCCAGATCCATCTCAGGATCACTGTGACAACTGGCGTAGAACTTGATCTTGGGCTCCGTACCGGACGGGCGAGCGCTCACTTTTGCGCCGTTTTCCAAGAAGAACTGCAGCACATTGGAAGGGGGAAGTCCTGGTCCGGACTCGCGGCGGCCATCGCCGGGATAGAACACGGTATCTGCCTGCAGGTCAACGATGCGCTCGACACGAGCCCCGCCAAACTCCTGCGGCGGGTTATCCCGGAGCCTGGTCATGAGACCGGCCATGATCTCTTTTCCGGCCTGGCCTTCAAAGTACTTGGAGATCGTTTTCTCTTCCCAATATCCAAACTGTTTCCAGAGGCGGCGGAGGCGATCCATCACACTCAAGCCTTCTCCCCGCCAGTGAAGTGCCATTTCAATGGTAAGCATCGTGGCGGTAATGCTGTCTTTGTCCCGCACCTCGGTGCCGATCAGGTATCCGTAGCTCTCCTCATCACCCATTATGAACTGCGCACCGGCAGGATCAGCTTCGAGCTCGCGCATGACCGACGCGATATGTTTGAATCCGGTAAGTGTCTCATAGACGGTGGCACCATAGTGCTCGGCCACCCGTTTCTGAAGCTCCGTGGTAACTACGGTGGTCACAAACGCAGGCTGCGCGGGCAGGGTTCCCAAACGCTGCCGCTGTCCGAGGATATAATCGGCCAGCAACACGCCGAGCTGATTTCCGGTTACCAAGACCATTTCATCACCGTCGGGAACGGCAATTCCGAGGCGATCGGCGTCAGGGTCCGTTCCGAGCACGATGTCAGCCTGTTGCTTCTTACCCAGATCCACCGCCATCTGCATGGCGGCGGCCTCCTCCGGATTGGGAAAATCTACCGTAGGAAATTCGCCGTCGGGCTCGCGTTGTTCCGGAACAGTCTCGACCTTGACTCCCAGTTCCCCCAGAACGCGTTCCACCATCATCGCCCCGGTACCGTGGAGCGGCGTATACACTGCCGTTACCTCACCGCCCTTCTCCTTGAGGAGCTCCGGTTGCACTGACTGCCGCTTTACCATAGCAACAAAGGCATCGTCCAGTTCTTGGTCGATATACTCCAACAGCCCGGTGCGCAGCGCCTCGTCTTTGTCCATGGAGGTGATGTCGTCGGGAGCGACGTTCATCACCGTCTCAATAATGCGCGAATCGTGGGGTGCCACGATCTGGGCGCCGTCCCCCCAGTACACCTTGTAGCCGTTGTACTGCGGTGGATTGTGACTGGCGGTTACCATAACTCCCACTGAGGCGTCGAGCTCGCGCACCGCAAAAGACAACTCCGGCGTGGGACGAAGATCGGAGAAGAGATACGCCTTGATACCATGAGCGGCAAACACTAATGCTGCGGAGAGGGCAAACTCTCGAGAGTAGCGACGACTGTCGTGGGCGATCACCGCGGCACGACTGCCATCGGGTCGGGCGTCACCGGCTTGGTTTACGTACTGCGCGAGACCGGTGGTGGCGCGGGCGATCACGAAGGGATTCATGCGATTAAAGCCGCCGCCGATCACGCCTCGCAGGCCGCCCGTCCCGAACTCGAGGTCTGTATAGAACCGATCTTCCAGTTCTTCCCAGTTCTGCGCCCCCAAGAGCTCACGGACGGAATCGGCAAAACTCTTGTCCTGCTCCGCCATGATGTACGTCTTGGCCGCCTCAGTGATTTCCTGTTGATTCATACCGTCTCCTCCTCATGCTCAAGCCCCAGGACGTGCCGGAGTTCATCTGTACTGTAACATACGTGGTGCGCACCGGCTGCGGAAAGGGCAGAAGGATCACGGAAGCCCCAGGCAACACCCACCGCGACACATCCGGCGGCGCGTGCCGTCTCTATATCGATCTCCGAATCTCCAACAAAGGCAGTCTCTCCCGCGGAAACGCCAAGCAGCTCGAGCACCCGAAATGTTGACGTGGGATCCGGCTTGTGCGGTTCCCCGTCTCTCCGCCCCAGCACGGCCGCAAATCCACGGCGGTCCGGGGACGCGGACCGAACCACCGGATCCAGTAGTTCGGTAACGATCGGCTGCACCAGCTCATCCGGCTTATTGGAGAGCACCCCCAGGCGATATCCCTGGGAGGAGAGCTCTCGCAATAGATCCAGTACCCCGGGATACGGAACCGTCTCCACCACCGGATGTCGCCGATAGTATGCCTGGGTGCCGCGGGCGATCGCCGCCACCAGGTCGGCGTCCTCGCGGGACCCGTCCGGCAACGACCGCGTAACCAACGTACTGAGCCCCCACCCCACGCGGGTACGAACCTCATCCAAGGTGGCTGCAGGATAGCCGTGCTCCACGAGGGAGTAATTCATCGCTGCGGTGATATCCGCAAGAGTGTTCAATAAGGTACCATCTAAGTCAAAAATCACCGCATGTGGCATGCCGTACGGTATCGCTCTCGGCGTCAGGGGGTCAATGTCTCCCGGCGGACTCCAACGCGATCCCGATGCCCGGGGAGGACAGATGGCACAAGAGAAGGGGTCCGCTGGGTTTGAGCGGTACTACTCAGAAATCTACGGCGAACGGTGGCCCGCGTTGAAGGCCGCCCTTCTCACGGGGACGGCGCGAGTCGCGTTTGAGGACGGGCTTGTGCAGCCATACTATCTGGATCCCGCGTCGGTGAAGGTGGCGCGACTCCTACCGTTGGAAGGAGCCCGAAAGGTTTTGGACCTGTGTGCCGGCCCCGGTGGCAAGGCACTGGTGGTCGCAACGCGAATGGATCCCGAAGCAGAGATGATCGCAAATGAGCGCTCCCGCCGCCGCCGCGCCCGCCTGATAACGGTTCTCGACGACCACCTGCCGCCTGAGTTGCGGCGCAGGGTGACCGTCACCGGCCACGACGCCGCCCAATGGGGAATACATCAGCCGAACTCCTGGGACGCCGTCCTCGCTGACGTACCCTGCTCTTCGGAGGAGCACGTACTACAGGATGCCGCCGAGCTGGCCCGGTGGAGCCACAGCCGCGTCAAGCGACTCGCGATGCAGCAGGGCGCCATTCTCGCGGCGGCGGTGGATAGTCTTCGCCCCGGGGGACACGCGCTCTACGTGACCTGTGCCCTCTCCCCGGAGGAGAACGACGCGGTGGTTCGCAAGGTGCTTGGAAAGCGCGCGGCGGCGGTGGAATCGGCGGCGTTGCCGTCGCTACCCGGCGCGGAGGCAACCAAGTTCGGCCTGCAAATTCTCCCCGACCAAGCCGCGGGAGCGGGGCCGCTGTATTGCGCGTTGGTGCGGAAACGGGAGCGCGTAGTGGGAGGATGAAGGACGCCGCTACGTCGCGATGGGCTTCGTGGCGCTGGGCGGCGTGGCGCTGGGCTGC
>CAZNRF010000164.1:3723-7468 GCA_964575075.1 uncultured Spirochaeta sp.
ACGAACGATGCGCGGCGCGGGCACGCAGCCAGGCGGCCCGGCAGCCACGCGGCCCGGCGGCCCCGCGGCCACGCGGAGTCAACCAGCGGGGTATCGATTTCCAGAACCCGCGCCGGCGCTTGCCAGCGCTTGCCTCCGCTTGCCGGCGCTTGCAGCCGCTTGCCGGCGCTTGCAGCCTCTTGCCGCCGCTCGCCGCCGCTTGCTACCGCCTGCCACCGCTTGCCACCGCCTGCCGCCGCTTGCAGCCGCTTGCCGCCGCCCCCACGCCGCCGTACCTTCCACCGATGAACACGAAGACGGTAGTAGTCACCGGGGCGTCCGGCTATCTGGGAAGTTGGATTGTGAAAGAGGCGCTCGAGGCGGGCTTCACCGTGCGGGGTACGGTTCGCGATCCGGACGATTCCACGAAGACCGACCATCTACGCCGCCTCGCAGGCGCGGAACGCCTTACGCTCCACCGCGCAGATCTGTTGGAAATGGGAGCGTTCCATCCGATCGTCGCTGGGGCGGATGCCGTCATCCACACCGCCTCGCCGTTTTTCACGCAGTCCGTTGATGATGCTCACGAAGCATTAGTAAGGCCCGCAGTGGAGGGTACCCGCAACGTACTCACCGCCGCCGGTGCCACCCCCTCGGTACGCCGCGTAGTAGTGACCTCCAGTGTCGCCGCGGTCATGGGAGATCCTCGTGACGCTGCGGATACCCCCGGGGGGCGCGTGGACGAGTCGTGTTGGAACAATGTCAGCAGCGTCGCCCACGACCCGTATAGTTACGCAAAAACCGCCGCGGAACGGCGGGCATGGGAGGATTCGAGCTGCCAGGCGCAATGGAACCTGGTCGTTATGAACCCCGCCTTTATACTCGGCCCAGCTCTCTCAGCTCGGCTTAATGCTCCCTCCGTCTCATTCCTACGGCAGATGGTAGACGGAACGTATCGCTTCGGGGTACCGGCGCTGACCATGGGGGTTGTCGATGTACGTGACGTCGCCCTGGCCCACATCCTCGCCCTTCAGAAACGGGAGGCCTCCGGGCGCTTCATCCTCGCCGAGCGGGTGACAACCTATTCCGAGATGGCGCACGTGCTGCGCGACCGCTTCGGCCCGCAGTACCCTTCGCCGCGGCGCACGATCCCCAAGCCGCTCGTCCGCCTGTTGGCCCCGCGGTTCGGTATGAGCCGCCGCTCCGTGGCCCGCACCGTAGGTATCCCCTTTGTGCTCGATACAACTCGCAGCCGGGAGATCCTCGGACTCCGGTACCGCGATACCCGCGAGACGATCGTGGAACACGTTCAACAGCTCATCGATGCCGGCGTGCTGCCGGGGAGTTGACGACGGACCGTTACCAGTGGGGAAGTTCAGCCGGGAAGGGCGGGGTGTGGTTCCATACCGGTAGACCCGGGGCAAGCGGTCCGCTACACTCCCGACCTCGATGGAGCAGCTTCTCTCACGACTTAACCCACACCAGCGCGAGGCCGCCACCACGATTGACGGTCCTCTTTTGATTATCGCCGGCGCCGGCAGCGGTAAGACCGGTGTAATCACCGCCCGGATCGCCTACATGATCAGCCGGGGAATCGCCCCGTCCGCGATTCTGGCGATGACCTTTACGAACAAGGCCGCCGGTGAGATGCAGGAACGGGTGAAGGAGCTCCTGGAGCAGCTCACGGCGGGACGTGACCAGGTCCCGGGCACCCCCGCCGCCCGGAGCGCTACCACGTCCCGGGGCGCCACCTCCGCCCAGAGCGCTGCCGCATCCCGGGGCCCGCGCTACATTCCCGGCACCGAGCTCACCCCAAAAGCCGCCGCCAAGGACCTCACGATCAGCACCTTCCACGCCTTTGGGTTGGCGATGCTGCGACGCTACGGGCGCCTGTTGGGGTATCGGCCCAACTTCACCGTCTATGACACCGGCGACCAGATCGCCCTCCTCAAAGAGGCGGCCCGGGAACTGCGTATCAACCCGGAAGACCTGGAGATCTTCAATGTGCTGCAGCTCTTCTCCGGGATCAAGACGGAACGGCTCACGTGGAACGATGAACGTTGGTACGATATGGCCTCAGATCTGGGTGCCGCCGACGGTTCCGGCGGTGGGTCCCGGGGTATCTCTACGTTTCAGGATCTGTATCGCAGCTACCAGGAACACCTGGTCACCTTCAACGCCGTCGATTTCGATGATCTCATCGTAAAACCGCTCCAGCTCCTGCGGGAGCATCCCAAGGTGCGCGGCCACTACGCCGACCAGTTTCGCTATATCATGGTGGATGAATTTCAGGACACCAGCACGATTCAGTACAAGGTGCTGTACCAGCTCGGCCACGAGTGGAAGAACGTGTGTGTCGTGGGTGACGACGATCAGTCGATTTATAGCTGGCGCGGGGCCGACTACTCCAACCTTGAGTCTTTCGAGCGGGATTTTCCTGGGGTGAAAGAGATCAAGCTCGAGCGAAACTACCGTTCCACCGGGCAGATTCTCTCTGCCGCAAACGCGGTAATCGCCAACAACACCAATCGCAAGATCAAGGAACTGTGGACGCAGCTCGATACCGGCAACCTGGTAGAACTCTCTTTTCCTGACTCCGACGAGGAGGAGGCGGCGTTCATCTCCGAGAAGATCAAGATTCTCGCCTACCAGGAGAGCTTGCGGTACGATTCCTTCGGGATTTTGATTCGAACCAACGCACAGGCGCGGCTTATAGAAGAGGCGTTGCTGGAGGCGGATATTCCCTACCGCATGTCCGGGGGACAGAGTTTCTTCCAGCGCAAGGAGATTAAAGATATCGCCGGGTATATGCGGGTGGTGCTCAATCCCGACGATGATGTCAACCTGCTGCGGACGATTAACACCCCCCGCCGCGGCGTGGGGCGGCGCACGGTGGAGCAGCTGCACGCGATCGCCGATGAGCGCAAAATCTCCCTCTACTCCGCGATCAGCCTCGTGATACACGGCGAGATTCCGTCGGTGGAGCACGGCATCGGCAAGGCGGCAGTGGGGAGCTTGCAGGAATACATGGAGCTCATCGAGCAGTTTCAGGAGCTGTTTGGAAACAGCAAGCACATCGCCGCCACTACCGAGCGGCTGGTGACGGAACTGGACTACTGGGGCTACCTGGTACAGGAGTTTCAGAAGTCGGAGCGTGCCGCCAAGGCAAAGTGGAAGAACATCGGCTTCTTTATCCGTTCCATCGACCGGTATGAGACCAACCCGGACGTGATCGATCCGACTCTGCAGGGCTACCTGAACCGGATCAGCCTGCAGGTAAAGGATGAGTTATCGGAGGAAGAGAACGCCGGGAAGGTGCACCTCATGACGATTCATTCCGCTAAGGGACTCGAGTACGACATCGTGTTTCTGGCGGGGGTTGAGGACGGCATCCTGCCGCACCAGCGCAGTGTAGAAGAGAACGACGGCAACGTGGAGGAAGAGCGGCGACTGTTTTACGTGGCGATCACCCGCGCCCGGGAACGCCTCTACATGACCAGTTGCCGCCGCCGGCACGTGCAGGCGGAGATCGTAGAGTCTTCGCCCTCCCCGTTTCTCGAGGAAATTCCGCCGGAGCTGCTGCAGAAGACCGGCACGGACCCCTCCGCGGGGATGGAGGTGCCGGACGATCCCTTTGCAGCACTGAAATCGCGCTTCGAGGGGTGATGATATGGGACGTATCCACAATCCTGTTGCGCCACGCCTACTAATTCATTGTGGGACGGGAAGATCTCGCTGAAAACCGGGATTTCTGTGGCATGTCGTT
>CAZNRF010000165.1:0-7427 GCA_964575075.1 uncultured Spirochaeta sp.
CTGCCACCGCGCCCTGGGCACCGCCGATCCCCTCCGCATCGTTCACCGCGGAGAGCGTCTGAATACGCACACCTACGGAGTTGCGTGTCAACACGGCACCGGCCGCCGCCTGAACCGCCTCCCGATCCGTAGAAAGTGCATTCGCGCCAAACTCATCGGCAAAGGCGATCAGCAATTCATCATCCCGTAATCGCCACAATCGCGCCCGCGCTAGCAGGGCCGCCACCGAAATCCGCTGCGTCCGAAAACGCCCCACAATCGCGTGCACCTGCTCCAAAGAGATCCCGTCCACCTCCGGCGGCTCGTTGGGATCGATGTCGGCATCCGGTGGGGCCTCCGGGACGGTGTCCGCCGCCGCCGATTCCTCAGCATGCTCCGGGGCCCGCGCACCCTCGGCGCTGCCATCGCCCCCGTGGCGTCGCCGATAGGCAGCTTCGTGAATCAGCTCCTCCTGGAGCGCCTTGATCTCCTTCACCAGCGCCTGGGGCGTGCGAATAGAGGAGAGCGACGCCAGCCGGCTAATCGCCAGCTCCAGATCAAAGCGCTGGTTCACCGAGTAGCGCAGATCCCGGTAGAGCTGCAGCACCAGCTCATTGGCAAACTCGATCCTGCCCCGGTCCCAGCCGGTGCGAACCTCCTGGGGAATGCGGTCCGGGCGCATGCCGAGAACCGCCTCGCGGTCGATACCCGCGGAAATGAGCAACAGCGTCCTGAGGTAATCGGCGAGGTCCATCGCGAAGCGCTCCACCGCCACTCCGGACTGCACCGCCTGATCCACGATTTCCAACGCCTCCGCCGGCGCTTCCCGCATAATCGCCGTCATAAGCGCATTGAGCCGTTCCAGCCCCAGAAGGCCCAACTTGGAATGGATCACCTCCAGCTGCAGGTGCCCGTCGGAGAACGCCGCCACCTGATCAAAGAGGGTGTACGCGTCCCGCAAGCTTCCGGTGGCTTCCTTGGCCACCCACGCCAGGGCGTCGTCGTCGGCCTGCAGTCCCATGTCCTCAACGGCCTGTGCCAGCATCGCCTTGATCTCGTCCATCGGAATCAGCCGAAAGTTGAACTGCTGACAGCGACTGCGAATCGTGGCGGGGACTTTATGAATCTCGGTGGTGGCAAAGATAAATACGATATACGGCGGGGGTTCTTCAATCGTCTTTAACAGCGCGTTAAAGGCGCTGTTGGAGAGCATGTGCACCTCGTCGATGATGTAGATCTTGTAGCGGGAATCGTTGGGCGCAAAGAGCACCTCGTCCTTTATCTCCCGGACATCGTTGACGCTGGTGTTGGAGGCACCGTCTATCTCTATGACGTCCAACGCGGTGCCCCGGGCGATCTCCTCGCTTCCCGCCCAATCCTCGCAGCCGTCGGGGTTGGGGCCGTTGGGACAGTTGAGCGCCTTGGCAAGAATGCGGGCGGCGCTGGTCTTCCCCACGCCCCGGGGACCGGAGAAGAGATACGCATGGGCGATTCGGCCGGAGGCGAGACTGTTTTTCAGGGTGGCCACCACAAAGTCCTGACCGATCATCTCGTCAAAGGTGCGCGGCCGGCGGCGCGTGGCAGTTACTTCATACGACATGGCAGCTCCTCACCGGGGCGCCTCGCGATACGCCGCGAAGCGCGCCAAAAAAAACCCCTCCAGCTCCACCTGAGTGATCTGCGGCACAGCCACCAATCGCTTACCGCTGCTTCCTTCCGGACCTGACGGGGTTGGGCGACGACGACTTGCACAGGACCCAGGCTTCAACACCGAAGGGGCAAAAATCACGGAGAGGGAGGGATTCGAACCCTCGGTACCCGGTTAGGGTACAAACGCTTTCCAAGCGTTCACCTTCGGCCACTCGGTCACCTCTCCATTCGATACGACGGGCAATTCGGAGCGGAGAGGGTGGGATTCGAACCCACGGTACGGACGAGCCGTACAACAGATTTCGAGTCTGCCCGATTCAACCACTCTCGCACCTCTCCGTACGCGAATGTCCGGGGATACTAACGCACTCCTAGGGAATTATCAATAGATACCGCCGGCTCACTCCGCCAGCATCAGGTTGAGAATTTCTATACGTCGAACCCAGGGTTCTGCCGCCGCGTAGCGGCTCTCCGCCGAGGCCCCACCGCCGTTGTCCCCGGCGGCGATCACCAGCTCTACCGGTTGCGGTGTGGCGCGAAGCTCGTCAAATCGCCCCGCGGCATCGTAGCCCCATAGCGCGCCGTCTCAGATCGGGCGAAGAATCGCTCGAGGTTATCCAGGGGATAGCGTGCGCCGGAGGCGGTGCGCACCTCAGCGCGATCCAGGCCGCGCGCCGCCGCTAAGGGCACGGTGAAGTGTATCCGCACCGGCGGCTGGTCTGAGGGGGCCTGCTCTGGTGGGGCCTGTTCCGAGTCGGCGTCCTCCGAGGGGGCCTCGTGCGAGGGAGCGTCCACCGAAGTGGCCCGGGTCTCATAGACGGTGACATCAACCAGCGCCGAACCCTCCGTCTCGCCGGTGGCGCGAAACGTAATGGGGCGCACAAAGTACTGCGGTCCGTCGGCGGTTACAAAGGAGGCAACCGGATCAGGCCCGGAGGCGCATCCGGCGAGGAAAACCACCGCCGCCAGCGCACCCAGGCCCCAACGGACCGCGGACATCCGTTACTCCCCCGTGACGGTGGTGGTGATTTTCTGATAGACGTTCAGAATGTTCTGAACTTCCAGGTCCACCGTGGAGATCTCGGAGATTCCGCCATTGGCGGCGGCTTCCCGAATACTGGCATCCACCGATCCGATGCCGAAAATCAGCGACCCACTGGACTCGCCCACCTTGCTTCCCACCGGATTGGACGTGGCGTTCACCGGCGCATCGATCGTGAAACACCCGCTCAAGACGAGTACGATCGCCGCCACCAGTGCTCCCATAGCAATACGTGAAGTCTTCATCGTTTGATTCCTCCTGATTCCCAGTATCTCGTTGTCCCGTTTCGTCGTCAACAGTTGCAACAATTACATGTACTGGATAATGTTTTGTTAATTATGAGACATCTGCGGCGGGCTCTGTGGATCCTGGCGATACTGATGAGTGTCATGGCCGTCGGGTGCCGTAATCCTACGATTTTTTCAGACGACCCCGCGGAGGAGCCCCTTTCTGCGCCGGATCGGGCACCGTCGCGGGTTACCAACTATGCGGCGTATTACGGTCCCCTTACCTCCGCGGCGGTTGACCAACTCGCTCAGTTTGAGCTGGTGATCGTTCATCCCGATCTTAACCTGACGCTCACTAATGAAGAACTTCGCCGGGCGGTAAACCGCCTGCAGACCACCGGCCCCCGAACCACCGTCATCGCCTATATCTCCGTAGGTGAGGACGTGCGCGTCACGCCGGACTTTGTGATTGTCGACGGTCAGTACCAGCCCGATTGGGCGGCGTTGGCGGCAGATCGGCGGTTTTTCAATCCCGATTCCCCTGATGATCCCGCCTTTGCCGGTCCCGTGGTAGATCCCCGGGCCGGTGCCCCCCATCCCGACGGGGCAGCGCTCACCAGGTATTACGAGACCGGCGAGACCTCGGGAGACGGGGGCTGGGCGTCGTACTACCTCGATGATGGGGACCGCAATAACGCCCCCGGCGACGGCGACAGCGACGGCGACGGTCACGATCGACACGATGGGTCCCAACAGTTACACCGGCCCCGACGATCCGGTCCCTTCGGAGTACGAGTGGACCGCCCCGGGGTTGCTGGAGTTCCTCACGCGGTTGAGCCGGGAGTATCCCAACGCCCGGATCGTGCAGAACCGGGGGCTCTTCTTTTTTGATCCCCGCCTGGCGCACTATTCCTACAACGCCGCCGAACAGATCGACTACGTGATGTTTGAGAGCTATCGCTTGGATAGTAATGAGAGCGAACCCTACAACCCTCGCTTCTACCGCGAAAACCGTGACCGCGTCCGACAGTTACTGATGGTCGAGGCGACCCAGCCGGAGGGCTTCCGCGTGCTGTCCCTTGGATACGATGAGGGTGCCGGCCCCAACGATATCGAAGCCGACATCGAAGAGGCCACCAACTCCGGCTTTATGCACTACATCACCGATGAACGCTTAGAGTTGATTCGTACGGACACACTCGATACCCGAGATCCAGACGTCTCCCCGGACACCGCCGCACCGGAGTGGAGTACAACGGGGTATGTGGATGGCACCTACACCGCGCCGATAGAGCCGCGCGTCGGGATTCAGAGCGCCGTGGATGCCGGCACCAGCAGCAGTGGCACCCGCACCGCGGAACTGACGTTCGATATCGCCCTGGACCGCGATCCGGTGGAATACGTGCTCTATCTCCTCGATACCACCAACATAGCCGACAACGAGATCCCCACCGGAGCTACCTTCATCGACCAGGCTGAAGCGGTGGTTGTCACCCCGGCGATCAACCGGGACTACGCCGCGCAGTACGATACCGCCGGTGGATTTCCCGTGTATTCCACCCAAAACGATCCGCCCCCGGCGTTCACCACCCGCGTGGACGGCTTTGTGTCAGACGAACGCTACCACCTCCTCCTCCGCGCCCGGGATGCCTCAGGCAACGAGTCCAATAACACCGAACTCACGGAGCTCACGTTTTAGGCAACACACTTACCGATATACATGCAATTCGGCAACAAAGTTGCCGGAATCACGTGGTTTTCGCTATAATTTCGGTATGGATCTATATAAGCGCAGCCTCGATGTGACCCGACATCTTAGCCGAGGCAGTGTGTTTCTCTTTGGGCCGAGGGCAACGGGTAAGACAACGCTACTCAGGAATGATCTTCCGGATGCTCATTACTACGATCTGTTGGACAACCAGGTATACTCTCGATTACTTCGACGACCCCGGTTGATTGCCGAGGAGACGCAGGCGGACGAAACGGTCGTAATCGATGAGATTCAAAAATTCCCAGGAATTCTCGATGAGGTGCACCGCCTGATCGCGAACCGAGACCAACGGTTCGTGCTTACCGGATCAAGCGCCCGCAAGCTCAAACATGGCGCAGCAAATCTACTTGCAGGCCGAGCACGAAATCTTCACCTGTTCCCGCTCCTTTCCTCGGAGATCCCGGATTTTGATCTGATTCAGTGGATGAGAACCGGGAGTCTGCCGGCAATCTACGGTACCGTAGACGCACATATCGACCTCATGTCCTATGTTGACCTCTACATACGAGAAGAGATTCAGGCGGAATCACTTACCCGCAACGTCATCGGGTTTTCCTACCTGCTTGACGCGTTGGCGCTCATGAACGGCGAAGAGCTCAATTACGCATCTCTTGCATCAGATACAGGCATACCTTCCCGCACAATCGCCGTCTGGCTCGAAATACTCGAGGACACGATGCTCGCGTTTCGCCTACCGGTGTTCCGAAAAACCAAGAAACGGAAAGCTACCAGTCGACCAAAGCTCTGGATCTTTGATCGGGGGGTGGTAAATGCTTTGACGCGGTCTTTTCCGTCGGAAACTCCGTCACCGGAAGAGCTCGGTCGGGCGCTGGAACATCTCATTGTCCTTGAGACGCGCGCATGGATGTCGTATCACTGGAGAATCGAAGAGTTGAGCTGGTGGCGCAGCCGTTCCGGATTCGAGGTCGACCTGATGATAGGAGATAAGATCGCCGTAGAAGTGAAAGCAACCAACCTGGTGATGGACAAGCATCTCAAGGGAATTCGCGCCCTTCGCGAAGACCTTCCCCACGTTCGCGCGATCGTCGTCTCTCAGGATGCTTCACCTCGGAAAACCGAAGACGACATCGAGATTCTTCCGTGGCGGGTCTACCTGCAACGCCTTGCCCATGGCGAGTTGTTTACGTTTGCATGATCACTGCAAGGTTCGAGTCCACTTGCACCGATACATTTTTCCGGGAGTCACAAAAAAGAGCTGAAAGCTACATGTGTAACTTCCAGCTCTGCTCCGTGCCCAAGTGGACTCGAACCACCGGCCTTTAGATCCGCAATCTAACGCTCTATCCAACTGAGCTATGGGCACAATCGGTGTGCTCGACAGTATACGCCGAACAAGGGGGATGCGCTACCACCCCGGCACACTACGGAGAGGGTGGGATTCGAACCCACGGTACCCGGATAGGGTACAACTCCTTAGCAGGGAGCCCGATTCGACCGCTCTCGCACCTCTCCAAATCCTATACTTACACGGAGAGAGTGGGATTCGAACCCACGGTGCAGGGTTACTGCACAACGGTTTTCAAGACCGCCTCCTTAAACCACTCGGACATCTCTCCAGTGTGCGCCGTACTATATCGATGCCTGCTTGCCTTGTCAACAAATCATCTCTATAAGTAGGGGCCATGACAGATACGAAATCCCTGCCGTTATTCGTGGAAAAAGAGTTTGAGGTAAAGACGTACGATATCGACTTCGCTGGTCATGTGAGTAACATCGTATACATTCGCTGGCTGGAAGATCTGCGGTTTCTCCTCCTCCGGGAGCATCTTCCGTTGCAACCGCAGATGGAAGCGGGATACGCACCGATCCTGGTACGGACAAACATCCAGTACAAGCGAGCGATTCGTCTGTTTGAGCCGGTGGTGGGCCGGATGTGGATCAAAAGTGTGGGAGCTGCTCGCATCATGATCGCGGCGCAGATTCTCGTGCACCAGGAACTGTGCGCCGACGTTGCACAGGAGGGAGTCTTCGCCGAACTCGATTCCGGTCGACCGTTGCGTGTGCCTGCGGAGCTCCGCAAGATGGTTGAAACCTGGGGAACGTAAATCAGTCCAACTCGCCGCGGATCTGCCGCTCGAGAAACTGGGAGTAAATCTCCCAGGAATGGTAGCCGTAGTTGCCGGCCATCACGAACAGCGAAGGAAGCCCCTTGTCCCGAATCCATCGATATACGATCCGGTCCCGTTCCAATAGCTGCTCCCGCGTCATTTTTATGAGCTCCGCCGATGGGAGCTGATCCCTCTCGTACGGATCGGCGCCGTTCACAACCACCACGAAATCGGGCAGCGGATAGCGCCGCTCCAGTTCCGCGATTCCCTCGGTGAGCCGCGGCAGATAGGTGTTCTCTTCTCCGGCGGCGATGGGAATATCGATATCACTGGGTACAAAGGAGGGATTGGGCCGCCCGTCACTGAGCGTCGTCGGCTGATCCATGGGCCACCCGTGGGCCATGTGAATACTCAAGGTGTGAATCGTCTCGTCCTCAGCGGTGAGCGCCGCGGTACCATCCCCTTTGTGGGCATCCACATCGATAATCCAGGCGGTGCGGATGCGCTCCTGAGCCTGCATCGCCCGCACTGCGATCACCAGATCGTTGACGAGACAGAATCCCTCGCCGAAGTCATGCTGCCCATGGTGCATGCCACCGCCGAAGTAGAAGCAGAAACGGTCTGCTGAATCGAGGGCGATTTCCGCGCCGCGAACAGATCCCCGGGCCAAGCGCAAACTCTGATCGCGA
>CAZNRF010000166.1:0-7417 GCA_964575075.1 uncultured Spirochaeta sp.
GGAGGCCAGTTTGAGCTGGGGGTTGGGCCGGGAGGTCTGTTTCTGTTGATGCCCCTGGTCCTGGCCCTGTTCCTGGGTTTCGTACTGATTCGGAGAACCCTCATTCCAGCCCTCCCGAAGCGGGCCACCCGGTTTCGTTTGTAGCCGCGCACCAGCGAGTCCGCCTTTCAGATGCTTCGCAAGGCTCGGCCCCGGCGCAAGACGTAATAAGTCTCCAGAGTTATCAGCGGAAGATTGGAGGGCTTCGTGGCTCCGAGCCGTCCGGCGCGAGTGTCATAGGATATGAATTCGATAGGTTTGTACAACTTGCGCTGCCACGTGTAATTCTCTATTCTGGTGGTTACACCGGTACGGATACGCACGTGTGCCGACAGGAGTCATCATGAAGAACGTTAAAGTAGGGGTGAAGCTGTTGGGCGGCTTCACCATTGTCACGCTTATCGCGGTTGTCCTCGGCGGCATCGGCGTTTTCGCTATCCAGCAATTGAGTACGGATCTTGACCGGCTCGGGTATGAGCGCGTACCGGGTATTGTGCTGCTCGGAGACATGAATTATGAGCGCATGGTTATCCGGGGACAGACCCTTGAGGTTTTCCAGCTGCAGGAGCAGGACGAAGCCGAGGCGCGTTTCCGTGAGATTCTCGAAGAGCGGGAAGCAAGTTTTGAGAATATGCAATCAGACCTTGCTGAGTTTGTCGCGATCCCCCGTGCCACCGAGCAGGGGCGACAGATCGTGCAGCGGCTGCAGGATGAATACGACGCCTGGCGTGAAAGCTATATTCCCATCGACTCGACCATAGAAGAACTCGTGCGGGAAACGGACCCGGAGGTGCGTGCAGAACTGTACGACCAATATCGGGATGCAGTGGCGCAGATGGTCCCTGTTTCGGACAGTATGGGCGCGACGTTTATCGAACTTATCGCCAACAACGAGGGCAATACGCAGACTCAGATTGACGAGTCGGTTGCGGGTGCTGCCAACCTGCAGTTCGTCAATATTGCCGCGATGATCATCGCTGCTATCGCGGCCATGGCGCTCGGATTGATTCTCACGCGGGCGATCACCAAACCGGTGTTCAAGGGCGTCAAGTTTGCGCAGGAATTGTCGGAAGGCAATCTGACCGCCACGCTTGATGTGGATCAGAAGGATGAAATCGGCGATCTGGCCAAAGCGCTGCAACAGATGCGAAATCAACTGGTTGAGGTGGTCCGCGACGTGCAGAGCGCCTCTGATAACGTGGCGTCTGGAAGTGAAGAGATAAGTAGCGCCGCCCAGCAAATGTCTGAAGGAGCCACCGAGCAGGCGGCCAGTGCGGAGGAAGTCTCATCGTCTATGGAAGAGATGGGGTCTAATATCAGTCAGAACTCGGATAACGCCTCTCAGACGGAAAAGATCTCCCAGAAGGCTGCCCAAAACGCGGAAGACGGGGGCAAGGCGGTGAATCAGACCGTCGAGGCGATGCGGCAGATTGCCGAGAAGATGCAGATCATCGATGAGATTGCGCGAAATACGAATCTCTTGGCCCTCAACGCCGCAATCGAGGCGGCTCGAGCGGGAGAACACGGAAAAGGATTCGCGGTAGTAGCCAGCGAGGTGAGGAAGCTCGCCGAACGCAGTCAGGTTGCCGCCGGCGAGATCGCCGAGCTCTCCAAGAGCAGCGTCGATGTGGCTGAAAAAGCGGGTGAGATGATAAACGGCATCATTCCGGATATTCGCAAGACAGCTGAGCTCGTACAGGAGATCAGCGCCGCCAGCTCCGAGCAGAATAGCGGAGCAGAGCAGATCAACCAGGCCTTAGCCCAACTCGATCAGGTGGTTCAGCGGAACGCATCCGCGTCGGAGGAGATGGCCTCCATGTCGGAAGAGCTCAGCAGCCAGGCGGATCAACTGCAGACCACGATGGCCTTCTTCAAAACAAACCAGCACGAGCGATCCAGCGGTGTTCGGCGGTCCGCGCCGTCTACCTCACGCATGCACCGCGGCACATCCGCACCAACGTATCGGACGCCCACCCCCACACGCGAGACCGGGCTCGCTCTGGCTGATCAACAGGAGCAACCGTCAGACGGCCAGGACGAAGAGTTCGAAAGCTTTTAACCGCGGCGGTGACGGCGTGAGTTGCAGATCACGAAATGGCCGGACCGTACCGATGCTGGAATCACATGTAACTGATTCCGAGGGACGGGCGTATGGGTAAGAGCGCACCGGTGCAGATGAGCAGAGATGAGGTCCTTGCTTTTCTAAAAGAGCGCGGCAACGAGACTGCCAAGATCACGCTTATGAAACACGGGGCGCGGGAGCCGTTGTTCGGTACGCGAATTGGCGATATGAAGCCACTGGCGAAGAAGATCAAGCGCGATCACCCACTCGCCCTCGATCTCTACGAGACGGGTAACAGTGATGCGATGTATTTTGCCGGGCTCATCGCAGACGAGACCCAGGTAACGAAGCAGCAACTTCAGCACTGGGTCGATCAGGCGTACTGGTACCTGCTCAGTGAGTGTACCGTTGCCTGGGTTGCCGCCGAGTCACCGTACGGGTTCGAACTCGCCCGGGAGTGGATCTCCGTTCGTGATGAGATGATCGCATGTGCTGGTTGGTCCACTTTTTCATCTCTTCTTGCCATACGGACCAACGATGAGTTTGATCTGCCGGAGCTGAAACACCTACTGGAGACGATCGAGCATACGATTCATGAGGAACGCAATCGCGTGCGCTACGTCATGAATCAGTTTGTCATCAGCGTTGGTGCTGCAGTCCCTGAGCTGACCGACCGCTGCAAACAGATCGGTGAGCGTATCGGTGCGGTTCACGTGGACATGGGAGATACCGCCTGCAAGGTTCCGCGCATAAAACCCTACATCGAGAAAATCGAATCACGAGGAGCGATAGGGAAGAAGCGCAAAGCGGCGCGATGCTGACAGGTCTTGTCGTCGGTGCACGCCACGTATAGCCCTGGATCGGTTCACCGGGCCTCTGCAACACGGGATCCTCGTTGACGGAGGCTGCGATTTCTTCGATACGATCAGGCTGCATCGGGGTAACACTACCGGAAGAGTTCATCAGCGAATGCACCTCCAGCGTGCACGAGGCGCTATCCAATATCTGGGTGCATGTCTTCACGGGTGCGGGCGCCTCATAGTTCGAACGCGACAACACTCTTGGTACCGTTCTCGCTCTCAATAGTGAACGTGCCGTCGAGTTGTTCTGCCAGCATTCTCGTCAGCGTGAGACCAAAACCGGTCGACTGGTTGGCGGCAACTCGCTCATCGAAGCCGATGCCGTCGTCCTGCACCGTAAGTACGGCCTGCGTGGCCCTCTTCTCAAGGGTGATCATGACACGACCTTCGGCTCGGCCTCCAAAGGCGTACTTGAAGACGTTTGTCAGCAACTCGTTCAAGATGATTCCGACCGGGACCGCCCGTTTCGAGCTGAGCGCAAAATCGTCGATGTGCTTCTCAACGATCACACCTGCGGTGTCGTTGTACACGTCCACGTGCGCATCGATGAGACTCTCCAGGTATTCCTTCATCGAGACATGCTCATGCCCTTTGCCCACAAGCAGCTTTTCATAGAGAATACGGGTGCTCCGTACGCGGGACATGGCGGTATTCAGCGCGGCTGTTACATCCGCACTCTCAGCGGAACTGGCCTGTATCGAAAGCAAGCTTTCAATTTGAGCCATGTTATTCTTGATGCGGTGGTGGACCTCTTTGAGTACCGTTTCTTTCTCGGCAAGTTGGCGTTGGATTTCATCGTCAGCCCGTTTACGCCGACTGATATCGATATGGTTACCGATGACTCGCAGGGGCTTACCGTCCTCCGACCATTGCAGGACCTTCCCTCGATCCAACATCCATGTGTAACTGCCGTCTTTATGACGTAAACGGTGTTCGTTCTCATACAATGGGGTGCTCCCACTGAGGTGTTCTTGCAAATCGGCTAAAGATGCGTCTCTATCGTCGGGATGGATACGACTTTCCCACTCGTGAAAGGAATCCCCGATCTCATCCGGCTCATATCCGAGCATTCGTTTCCACCGTTCTGAGAAAAACACCCTATTAGTTTCGGCGTTCCAGTCCCATACTCCGTCTCCTGCTGCTTCGAGGGCAAACTTCCAACGCGCTTCGCTTTCTTTGAGTCTCTCTTCTGTCTTCTGTCGCTCAGTAATGTCGTGGGTAGCCCCCACGATATGCTGGATCTCTCCTTGGTCAAATATGGGAGTTAGAGTGGTAAACCACGTCTTTTCTCCACCGGGCAGATCCAACGTCTCCTCATAAGAAATCGGGTGGCCGGCTTGATAACATCGCCGGTACTTGGCGGCGATCTCGTCGCCCAGATCTTTTCCTAGCAGCTCTTGGGGTGTCTTGTTCGCTATCTGTTCCAATGTTATCCCGGACGCTTCCGCATGGGCTCGATTATTCCGAATATACCGATAGGTATCCTCGTCAATCACATCCACGAGGAACATACCATCTTGGGTTCCATTGAAAACGGTATCATATTCGTTTAATACCTGCCGAAGGCGTTCCTCGGCCTGCTTCCGCTCGCTGATATCGCGGATAAACATGACGATTCTATCTTCCTCGCCGCCGAGGAACGAGGTCGAGACCTCTACGTCAAGAGTACTCCCATCTTTGCATCGATTCCGAACTTCAAATAGTGCATGCCCAGAACGTCGTAGATAGTCAATTCGTTCCGCTGAAAGTTGAGGCAGGTACTCCATGGTTAAATCCCACAGCGATAACTGCAGAAACTCATCGCGTCGATACCCATACATCTCACAAGCAGCCTCGTTTACTTCAAGGAAATGCCCATCCATATCAACCACAGCGAATCCATCCCGAGTGGTTCGGAGAATCGAACGAAGGTAGTCTAAGGAAGCCCGAGTCTTCGCGTTCTCGGCGCGCGTACTTGATAGAACTTCAGCGTACACAATGAATCCGCCGATGGAGTCGTCGGTTTCGTACCACGGACGGCACTCCCACCTCGTCCAGAGTATCGTTCCGTCTTCCAGCTCATACGGATCATCCTCACCTTTGGACACCTCCCCCCGGAGCGCTCGCTGGTGTGCGTCTCGTAGCTTCTGGGGCAAATCAGGGAACACTTCATAATGGCGCTTTCCAATGACGTCGCGGTCTTTGACATGGAACTGGTCGAGGTACTGCTTGCTCACGTAGATGTAGTTGAGGTCCCGGTCATGAACCGAGACGGCAGCCCGGGTGTGCTCAATAATGTACTTCATCAAATCACGAGAGTGCAGCAGGTCGGTCTTGTATCGCTGCTCCTGCATCTTCGCTTCAAACAACTTGAACGCCATCTTGATCGAGGCATCCAGGACGGTGATGCCTGAGTTCTTTACCACATAGCCATAGGAGGTGATCTTCTCGGTTTTCTCTACGACTGCCGGCTCTGTGTGAGAAGAGACAAAGAGAATCGGAATTTCGATCTCCGCGAGAATCTGTTCCGCCGCCTGCGTTCCATCAATACCGTTTCCCAGATCGATATCCATGAGAACCAGTTCAGGCCGCGTCTCAGGGTCGAGGGTGTAGCTGACGGCAGCTTCGCCTGTGAGGACATGGTGCACGTCATACCCGATCTTTTCTAACTGCATTCTTTGATTCATTGCGATCAGTGCTTCATCCTCTACGAGCAGAAGCTTCCGTGACCGTTTGTCCATACGTCCTCCGGTGTTTATCAGCGTAGGGGGTGAACCTCCGCATTACAAGATGAATCTGCGTATGAGGTTTGTCGAATGCGTATAGATCGGCGGTGCAGGACCAGTTTCGCGAGTCCTGTAGACACGTTAGCTCTGCTTCTTGCGGCCCAGAAAGTCATCAATGGCTGAATCCTTGATATACCCAAGCGCAACCGCTATCTCGCCGAATAGGCGGTTGGGCTCCCTCTCTTGGATATCAAGAATCTCGTTACGCTGTTCCGGAGTCATGGCGCCAATCTTGACCAAGAACTCCCCAATCCGTTCGTGCGAAGTATCGTTGCCCATCGCCGTTCCTTACCTAGTATCAGACGTTTTAGCTTCTCCATATTATAGAACGGAAGGAAAAAATTTCCATACCTGAAAGGAGAATACGTCGGATGCCGGCCCTCCTCGGGGAGCGGCGGCGGCTCCCCCTTTATCCGGCTGTGTGGTATTCTGCCAAAACATGCAGATAAAAGAGAACGTAGATATTGTAGGATTGCTGGGGTTCACGCTCTCCGGCTTGATGTTTGTGATGTCGGCGCTGCGCACGGGAGACACCTTTGCCCTCGCCGGAAGCGTCATATGGATTCTCTCGTGTTTGGGCTGGATTGTCGCCCTCCTGATCGGGGGACGCGGGACCAGCGCCGACCCGTACGATGCCGAGTATTCCGGTTCGGAAGAAGGTTTTCCCACTACGGACCAGCATATATAGGAGTGGCCGTCGCCCTGCCTCCCCGGTCAACGACGCGGCGAGCACGTGAACCGAGCCCGCCGGTCTCGTTAGCCTATCTGCACACCTAGGTCCGTCGGAGTCCCTTCGGGCCATTCAATTTCTATTTCCAGCTCATGTTTTGTGCCTCCGGAGGCCTTGTTTTTCTGCTGGAGTTTCACCTTGAAGGTGAGCGTGTCGGGAAGCGTCGGCGAAACATCCTCAGCGCCCTGACGAAGCGTGAGGGAGTTGTCGGCGATGGAATTAGCCATCTGCCGAAGCGCTGCGGCAACCTCGCCGCGGCTCAGGCTCTCCTTTGACCGAATGCGTGTCGTCTTCTGTGCCATTATTCCGCTCCTTTCATCGATATATTTTTATCGAATTAAAGCTACCCCAAAACTACTACGATACGCCCGATCAGGCAACCGCTCCACCGGGTCAACGTGCACTCGGTACACGGGTCTCCTCCAATTCACCATCGCTTCCGCCGGTACACCCCGGAGCCGGGGTTCCGTCAGCTTGCGTGGTATAATTATCTATAAGAATCGGTCGGTTCCTTGTAGCGTCAACGCTGAGTAAGGGGGGCAGGTCATGGATAGGGTTCGATATCGGATACCTGGGGTTGCCGTAGTTGTCGTCATGGTAGCGTCGCTGTTGGGTCCCGGACTGCACGCGAACCCGTCCAATACTGCCGGTGTCTGGCGAGAATCGGAGCCGGACCAGGTCACCGGCCGCGACGGGCGCCGGGCCGGCTGGCCCAACGAGCAGCAGGTGCGGGAGATGTTCGATACGCTCGACGCGATCGGTGATCTCTTTCGCGCGATGCCCATCCTTGCTACCCCTGTGGGATTTGATGCCAAAGCAACCCGGGCAATTGAATTGAGACCGCCTCAATCTGCCCGTGGTGACGAGGCCCCGGCCCGTCTCACGTTCAATGTGTACCTCTATCCGTACATCGAGCGCCGGAACGGCACGGTGACTGCCAGCCAAACGGAGTGGACCGGCA
>CAZNRF010000167.1:0-7391 GCA_964575075.1 uncultured Spirochaeta sp.
CGCGGGCCGGCCTCTCCCCCGATTCCATTGCGTCATACTATCCAAGTCCCTCTCGCATCTTTGGTGGGATCGAGAGACGGACAACGCCGATCGTAGAACAACGGGAAGAGCCGAGCGACGGCTCTGACGCGTCCACACCCCGCTCCAGCGGTGCTTCCCAGGAATCAGCATCTACGGGTGCGGATACGGATACGGGTACGGGTACGGGTACGGATGACACCTCAGCCTCAGATGATCGGCAGAACGCCGTAATCGGTATTCAAACGGGAAGCTTTCGGGACCGGGAGAACGCCCAGTATATGGCGCGCGATATTCGTGAACTCGATTTCCCGGCGGAAGTGCAGGAAGTTCAAGTCAACAACGATACGTTCTTTCGAGTGATCGTCCCACTCGAGGATGCCACGCCGGAATCGGCGCAGGAAACAGTCGTCAGGCTCAAAGAAGAGGGCGTAGAGGGCTTCCTCATCTTTGAGTCTCCTTGATCGCTCCGGGCCTATTCCGGTGAATCTTCCTCGTCCTGCTCATCCTGCTCATCCTCTACTTGTTCCATAATCAGCGCCACGCCGCCGGTGCGGCGCGCACCATCTGCGGTAATCTGCACGGGATTTAGAGTCAGGCGACGGAGCACGCGGCCGTCGGAGGCGTTCTCCGTATACTCCACGGTATATCGTACACTGAAGCTCCCGTCTTCCCGTTGCTGGGCGGTAGAGGGCACGAGGTCTGATTCGGTAACCTTGAGTTCCAAAACCGGCTGATCCAGTTGAATGAGGTTGTAACCGCCACTCCAGTCAAAATCCCGGGTACGAAATCGGAATTGGGGTTGGTCGAAGAGAAGTTCCACCCCATTCTCGTTGGAATATACTCCGGAGAGCTCAAAATCCGGCTTACCGATAGATAAATCCTGAACGATGCCGCTCTGAATACCCGGAGTCATCCGCTCGTACCGTCCGTTCCAGTACTCGGCACCCTCCACAGAGATGGAGACCGTGTCCAAATCTTCCACCGTAATCGAGAGTTGCCGCCGGACCGTAGCAAGCACATTGTTTCGCAGATTCATCCAGAGCCCAGGACCATCGGCATATAACGTTTTGTACGAGTTGAGCCATTGGTATTGCTCCTGTGAGTTGTTTCGATACAGCACCACCTCACGAGCAGTCGGATCAAAAAGAGCGAATTCCACCGATGATCCAATCTCTTCACCGCTGGATCGGAACCACGGCCCCGCCAGGAAATCCTCCAGCGTTTCAGCATCAGCATCATACATCTCGCGGAGCTGCTCCTCCTGTGCCTGCATCGCCGGGATGGGAACCGTCCGCTCCGCCTCATACCGCCCATCTTCCGGTCGCCACTGCCAATCCGTGAGAATAAGATCGGACCGCGTCTCCGTATCGGTATTGCGTCGGTACACTTGAATCGGAAAGCTCGCACCGTCACTTTGGAGTGTACGATAAGCGTCTGACCGGGTTACCTCATCGATCTCAATACTTCCATCGCTGGCAGCGGCAAAAATCTCCCGATAGGACAGTGTCGTTCCATCGTCATCGTCCATACGCCGACGAAATACGTTCATCGTCTGCCGACCGCTGCCGTCGGTCCCCACCGCAACGATCTCGTCCTGATGATCACCGACAACATCCATTGTGTATACGGCGAAAGTGCGCACGTTAGATGCCCGGGTAACTCCCTCCCAGGTGACGCGATATGTAGACCGAAGCGGATCGAAATCAGTCACCAACAGACGAACCCGATCTTCCGAATCGTCGGCACGCTTGATCACTACAATCTGTTCTTCCGGTTCATCAATATCGAGGTTGACGTCCACAGCGGAAATGAACAGCGTCCCCGCCTCCAGCTCAATACGGGGACCAGTCTCTTCATCCTCCCCCTGGATCGACATACTGCCACTCTCTTGCCGGGCAAGCACGATACCTTCCGCCGCTTCGGGAATGATCTCTCGTCCTCGCGTGGTTGTTGCCTCTTCTACGGGATTGGAACACGCGGAGAGAAGCAATCCTACTATACCTGCGGTTCCCATCCGGACCCAATATCGGAACATACCGGAAGTATTACACGTGATTCGACGAGGAGCCAAGTGGGCTCTCAATGGAACAACCCCGATGACATCAATCTCCATTGTGCGGCATAATGGTATATGGACAGCTCAAATACTAATCAACAGTTTAATCCCTTTCCTGAAACGCTCAGTTATGATGACGTACTCCTCCTGCCGGGCTTCGCCGATTTCCTTCCCGGTGAAACCGATGTGGGAGTACAGCTTGCCCCAGAGATCTACCTCAACGTACCGGTGATCTCCGCGGCGATGGACACCGTCACCGAGGGAGAAATGGCGATCGCCCTGGCTCTCGAGGGTGGTGCGGGGGTGATCCACCGCAATATGACTCCTGACCAGCAAGCGCAGCTTGTACGGCGGGTAAAGCGTCATCTCAACTGGGTTATCGAGAATCCCGTCACAGTTGGCCCGGACCAGACGATTGCCGATGTTCGTGCGCTGGTCGCCGCAAACGGGATTTCAGGTTTGCCGGTAATCGACGACGGTCGACTGGTGGGCATTATCACGAGCCGAGATCTGCGATTTGCTCCAAGCGACGACTTGCTGGTGCGAACGGTTATGACTGCCGATCCGATAGTGGTGGTAGGCGACCCATCGCTTGAAGATGCCCAGACCAAGTTCAATGAGCACAAGATCGAGAAGCTACCGGTGGTGGATAGCGATGGACACCTTACCGGCCTCATCACCGTAAAAGACATGGAAAAACACAACCGCTTTCCGAATGCCGCAACCGACAGCGCCGGCCGCTTGATCGTCGGCGCGGCGATCGCTCCCACGGATGTGGAGCGGCGTCTGGGCCCCCTCATGGAGTCGAAAGTAGACTTTGTGGTCGTGGATACCGCCCACGGCGACTCCGGCAATGTCGTTCGGACCATTCAGACGGTGAAACGACGCGCCCCCAAGCTGCCGGTAGTGGCCGGGAACGTGGCGACGGCCCCCGGAACGCAACGGTTGATCGATGCGGGAGCTGATATCATCAAAGTTGGGGTAGGACCAGGATCGATCTGTACCACTCGCATCGTGGCCGGGGTGGGCGTGCCTCAGCTCTCCGCCGTGCTTGCAGCCGTGGATGTGGCCCGAACCCACAATATTCCCGTCATTGCGGATGGAGGCATAAAGTTCTCCGGTGACATCACCAAGGCGCTCGCCGCCGGTGCTCACGCGATTATGGTGGGCAGCCTGTTTGCCGGGCTCAAGGAGGCTCCGGGACGTGAGTTTCTGTACGAGGGTCGCATATTTAAAGCATACCGCGGCATGGGGTCTACCGAGGCGATGAAAAAAGGCGGCGGAGACCGCTATAACGTTGCCGAAGGCGAAGAACCCGTCCCCGAGGGAATCGAAGGACGCGTTCCCTACAAAGGAGAACTTCGTCCCTACCTCCACCAGTTGGTCACGGGACTGCGAAAAGGCATGGGGTATTGCGGTTGCCGTACGCTCAGTGAATTGCGGTCCTATCGCAACTTCATTAAGATATCGCCGGCAGGTCTCGCGGAGAGCCACGTCCATGATGTGGCAATGGTTCAACAGCCTGCAAATTATTCCCGGAGCTGAAGAATTGAATGTAGTTGTAATCGGTGCACAATGGGGCGATGAGGGCAAGGGGAAAATCGTTGACTTTCTCTCGTCCCAGGCGGATACGATTGTTCGTTTTTCCGGTGGCGCAAATGCGGGCCATACGATCGTTCATGAGGGCAAAACGTATAAACTTCACCTGGTTCCGTCTGGAATCATCTATCCCGAGACAACCGTTGTTCTCGGAAGCGGAATGGTGATCGACCCGGATGCCCTTTTTCGAGAGCTCGAAGAGCTCGAAACGATGGGCATCACCTGGGAAGGGCGGGTATTCATCTCGGACCGGGCCCATCTGGTACTTCCCAGTCATCGGGCGGAAGACGTGGAGCGGGACGCGCAACGAAAGCACCCGATCGGTACGACCGGTCGAGGCATAGGAATCGCCTACGCCCACAAGGCGCTACGAGACGGCATCCGCCTGGCAGATCTAGATTGGATCGCCCAGCTGAGTGAACACAGCCTCGATGACCGAGAGCTGGTTGAAACGTTTCGGCCGCGATTAGCCCCAATGATCATCGATATCGCTTCGTTCATGCACGTCGACGGACGAGAATCTCGATCCGGCGGCGAGGGACGGGTGCTCCTCGAGGGGGCGCAAGGAGCGCTTCTCGATCTGGACCTCGGCACCTATCCGTACGTCTCCAGCGGCAGCTCTTCCGCCGCCGGCGCGGCCAGTGGCGCCGGCATCGGTCCCCGCGAGCTTGACCATGTGTTAGGAGTCTTTAAGGCGTATACGACCCGCGTCGGAAATGGTCCGTTTCCAGCTGAGCTCGATAGCGACCGGGAAGGCGATTTGGAGACCTACATTCGCGAGGTCGGCCGGGAATACGGCGTGACCACCGGAAGACCGCGTCGCGTGGGCTATCTCGACCTGGTAGCGTTGCGCTACACCTGTCTCACCAATGGAATCGATAACCTGGCACTGACGCACCTCGATGTTCTGGACGACCTCGACGAGATCAAGGTGTGTATCGCCTATGAAACCGATGCGGACACGTTGGATTACTTTCCCGCATCGATTCCCACGCTGGAACGAGCCAAACCGGTGACCCGACGGTTTTCCGGCTGGAAACAACCCATTGGGGAAATAACCTCCTTTGAAGAGCTCCCCGCCGCGGCACGAGAGTATGTAGAGTTCATCGAGGGATACGTCGGTGTGCCGGTCGGCATAATCTCCGTAGGGTATGAGCGTCGCCAGACGATCGTCCGGATCGATCCGTGGGGTGGCAGCCATGACGGTTGATAAAATCGTCATTCTCGATTTTGGCAGTCAGACTACACACCTGATTGCTCGACGAATACGGGAACGAGGTGTTTTCTCTGAGATCGTTTCCGGAACAGATCCGGTCACCCGATGGATGGACGACTCGGTCAAAGGGGTGATCCTCTCCGGTTCTCCTGCCTCGGTCCATGACGCCGAGGCCCTCCAGCCGGACAGTGAGGTGTACGATCTCCCGATTCCGAAACTGGGGATCTGCTATGGTCTGCAGATTACCACTCATCTGCAGGGAGGAACGGTCAGCCGTTCGGAGACGCGAGAGTACGGCCCAGCTCCGGTGGAGGTAATGACCCGCGATCCGCTTCTGGAGGGAGTAGGCGCTCGGTTTCTCTCCTGGATGAGCCATGGAGACGCAATACGCACCTTGCCGACCGGCGGACGGGAGGTTGCAGGAACTACCCACGGCGTTCCGGCGGTGATATCAATTCCCGCGCTGGGGTTCACCGGAATCCAGTTCCACCCGGAGGTGAGCCACACCGAACATGGCGGGATGATTCTCGACAATTTCGCCACGCGAATCTGCGGCGCGCGACGGCAATGGTCCGTAGAAGACTACCGCCACGATCTGGAGGACCAGGTGCGGGCTCATGCCGGTGATCGCCCGGTGCTGCTTCTGATCTCCGGTGGGGTCGACTCTTCCGTCGTGGCGGCACTGCTGCTGAGTGCCCTCGAGCCAAGCCAGGTCCACCTGATGTATATCGATACAGGACTGATGCGGAAAAACGAGTCTCACGAAATTGGAACAGCCCTTCATGCGTTGGGGGCACGCAATTTGTACCTCGTCGATGCGTCACAGGAGTTTCTCTCAGCCCTGGTAGGGGTGAGCGATCCGGAAGAGAAACGGCGGATCATCGGTGACACGTTTATCGAGGTTCAAGAACGGGAAGTGCAGCAACGAATCACCGGCGACTACTTTCTCGCTCAAGGAACGCTGTACACCGATCTGGTGGAAAGCGGTCACGGCGTCGGCGGTCACGGCGCGTCGATCAAAAGCCACCACAACGTCTCCAGTCCTTTGGTACGGGCCAAGCGGGAGGCAGGATTGATCTTGGAACCGTTAAAAGAACTGTACAAAGACGAGGTACGCGACCTGGGTCGCATTCTCGGACTTCCCGAAACGGTTGTCGGTCGACACCCATTTCCCGGACCCGGCCTTGGTGTACGTATTCTGGGGGAAGTAACCGCTGAACGCTGTGACGTTCTCCGAGAGGCGGATGCGATCTATATCCAGGCGCTCCGCGACGCAGGTCTTTACGACGAGATTTGGCAAGCCTTCGCGGTCCTCCTGCCCATTCAGTCCGTCGGCGTCGCCGGCGACAGCCGCGTCTATGGTGATGTGGTAGCACTGCGGGCGGTGGTCTCCCGGGACGGAATGACAGCCGATATCTACGAGTTCCAGCCGACGTTTCTGCGTAACGTGGCGTCAGCCATCACCAACCGCGTCCCCAAGGTAGGGCGCGTGGTGTACGACTTCTCCGGGAAACCCCCGGCAACAATTGAATGGGAATAAAAAAAGAAAGGGTTGGAGGTGAGGGGAGTCGAACCCCTGTCCTAAGACGCCGGCGGCACGCTTCTACAGGTTTAGTTGAGGCTTATAATGTCGGCGATGATATCGGCACCTCAACAAGGCCAGTCACCGCCCGATCCCGACAAAGAGTCCCACCGATCCGTCGGGCACGATCGGCAGCAAGTCCTGATTTCTGTCAAGCAACGGGGAGCTCAGAACGGCGCGCCCCGCGCCCGTCCAACCTACTACTTACGCAGCGGCCGGAAGGTATTCTGCATCATTGGCAGATAAAAGGTTGCCAATCAGGAGATGGCGCTCCACCTGCAACGTACCGCTCAAGACAGCCCCAGTCGAATCCGGAACACCCCCGGGAGCGATACTTCTCAATAGCAAGATACTGCCGTAGCTCGGATCGGTCAATCCCTCATCAATTCCCGATCCTTGAACTTCAAGACGCTGGAACCGGTAGCCCGTAGACCGGGAATCTTGATCAGTCGGTGTGGGCTATCGCCAGGAGCGCCGAATGAAGCTCTGGAGACGCGGCGGCGAGTGCCGACGTGCCGATCGCGCGTTCCTGGCCGGAGAAATCGGTAAATACTCCTCCCGCTTCTCTGATGATCACTCCCAGCGGGGCGATGTCCCATGGACTCATAATCGGGTCCGCTATCGCATCCGCGTCTCCTCGTGCAACTAACATGTATCCGTATGCATCCGCCCACGTCCTGACAGCCGCGGATCTGCCCATAACCGCCACCGCCCAGTCGGGATGACGCTTCAGCAAGTCTGCGGGGTCCGTGGTGAGAAACCATGCAGTCTCCACCGTGGTGGTATAAGAAACGTGTAATCGCCGTCCGTACTCGTCCCAGGCTCCGAGTCCCACCGCGGCGCCCACCATTTCCCCGGTCGGCGGGCAGTAGATTACTCCCACTTGCGGCTCACCCCGTACTACCAACGCCACCAAC
>CAZNRF010000168.1:0-7369 GCA_964575075.1 uncultured Spirochaeta sp.
CCAGTGGAGTCGGAGTTTCTTTTTCTTATGAACGTGATCAAGTTACGCGGTACCCCGGCGCAACACCTGGCTCCAAGTTTCGGGATCGAGAAAGGTACCGACTATCGCGGGCCTGACGCTCTCTCAGGACTCGAATACCGTATGCGACGTTTGTACCTGCTGGCGAGCGAGCTTGGCTTTTTTCTCGATTGCCATTCAGGGGACGACCTTAGCCAGGAAACGAGACGTACCGTTGGACGGGCTACGGGCGGTAGGGTCCACTTCAAAGTATCACCGTCCTTACAGGTTCTGTTTGCAGAAACGCTGTACGACATGTATCCGGAAACGTTTCGGTGGTGGTGGGATGACACCTACGCCTGGGTGAAGCGCCAGGCGGAAAGCGGATCCGCATTTGCCGAAGACTGTCTGCTTGAATACCAGCGGAGCGAGAAGCCGCACCCGCACCCGAACCATCCGTTGTTTGAGCACTACAACTTTGCAACGGTAGGGCGTCGTGGAGAGGACGGCTCATTTGTGAACCGCGCGGTTTTCTATGATTTGCCGGACGCCTTCGCTCGGGAAATGAAGCGACGGGTCGCGAATCGCTTGTCGACCATTGCGGAGGATATCTTTGACCACCCGCCGGCGCGATAGGGCATCAGCGTGCGCCGGCGGGGCTGATCGCCTCTTCTGTCTCCGGGCCGTCGGAGAGAAGAATATCCACGGACCATTGGGTTGCATTGCCGACTACAGCCGTGCAACCCCACTCATGGGCTCCCGCGGCGTCAAATTTCTTACGGTCGTCTTCATCGAGCAGATGAAACGTGCGTCCATACAGACGACGGTGGATGCCTGAGCACACGACGGTTCCGTACTCCTCAATGAACCTTCTATGTAGTTGGGCGACAACGTGGTTGAGTCCGCGGGTCGTACGGACCGCACGTGGGTCCTCGGAATCCGCGCCAAGTTGTTCCACAGCCCGTCCGAACTTCCGAGAGATCATATATATCCCCGCGACATATCCCCCGCATGCACCGTCGCAAAGGCCGCCTGCTCCGGCGTGGAAGCCGGAGATGGCCTTGAGTTCCCCGGGGTCGAGGTGAGTGGCGGCATTTCCTGCCTCACTCAACGTTTGCTGTATCGCCCACAAGGTGACCTGCGCGCAGTTTCCCCATTTCTTCTCCATTTCATATCCCAAGTTATAGGCTTGTCTTATCCACTCCTCGCGTTCGGTTCCGGTCATGTCCCTCGCCTCCTGTGGGTGATCGCTCTTTTGAAGAACCCCAGGGCCTACCGAGTAAGATTCCCTTCGTTGTCGAAGGCCATCTCTTCCGGTTCACCGAGGAGCTCGATGTTCGGGCTTGCTTTCGCCTCGTCCAATAGCGATTCGGAGATCCGGATGGTACCTACGTGGGATGAGTTGGGGATCCGTACCACCCGGGGATCTGTGGCTCCGTTGCCGCGGCTTACATAGACAGCCGCTTGAATGGCGAGGCGGTCGTTATTCAGAACCATCGGCATCCGAACTCCCAACACGACCCGAGCAGTGAGCGCGTTTGGATAGGCGGCATCGAAATCCGTTTCGTCGAAAACGCGCTTCGTGGTGAACTGTGCCATGCCGACGCCTAAGGAATTCCCGTGAGTCTCCTCTGAAAGAGAGAGAACGACATACTGATCCACATACGGAGGGCCCGAAGCGTACGGTGTACTGTAACTCCCGGTAACGTTTGGGTCCATTCCGTCACCGCTGTGGTTCTTACCGATCTCATCGAGGATCATTACGTCTATATTCTCGAAATAAATGCGGGCCATCTTCTCTCGAGCCTCTACGAGCAGGTCCGGCTCCTTTTCGAGGATCTCTTCACTCCCTAAGGCTACGAACCGGTTTGTCTCATCGTGTGCGTTTTCGATCACCGCAAGGCCAAACAGGATATTCGCATTCGATAAGATCGCGTCGGCATAAAGAGGAACGTTCTCAGCCATCTTCGCAAAACCTTGGCTGTGACATGCCTCGGCACCTTTATGTTTTCCAAGGCCGATAGCAAGCATTTTGCACAGGCCACTCTCATACGCACCCCGATACGCGGTATGTGGTTTAACGCGTCCCGCCACAACGATGCCGTCCGACTCGGCCGCCGCTTTGTCGATGTACACCGGACGCCCATCAGGCACGTTTCCGATCTGAACGACATCCATGGAAACCCGCACGGGAGCCTCCACCGCTTCCTCCGTTATCCCGAGGCCTTCGAGTATCTCCCTTTGGCCCTCCGCCGTGCCGCCTCCGTGGCTTCCCATAGCATTAATAATAAAGGGCTCGGCGCCGAGTTCACGAAGATTGCGTACCAGTTCCCGCAAGATTACCGGGATGTTCGCAACACCGCGACTGCCGGCGGTTATAGCTATCTTCATTCCCGGACGAATACGCTCTCCAATCTTGTTCTCTGATAGCGCTTCCTTGACGGCGCGGGGAATATCTTCAACTCTTTCATCGTTTAGCTTCTGCCGAACGGGAACCATTCGGGGTAGCTCGGTATTCCCGATCATTCTTTCAACAACCCCGTGTCGATCCCAAACACTAGTTCTCATCTTTTTTCCCATGTCAAACTCCCAATACGACCAAACTGAGCTTCCTTACCTGCTGCATAAGAGATGTGCCGGCTGGTGTATGCCGACCTATTCAAGGAGGTCATCCTTGTCCGAACGATTAGCGCATCAACATGCCACCATTTACGTCGATAGTGGTGCCGGTAATGTAGTCCGACATATACGAGGCAAGAAAGAAGACCGCCCACGCCACATCTTCCGGTCGTCCCAGCCGTTTCAGCGGCATGGTAGTCGGATCGAAATGATCTCCGGCCATCTCCGACTCGGTCGGTCCGGGAGACACCGCGTTTGCCAGGATCCCGAATTGAGCGCCATACCGAGCGTATGACTTGGTCAACCCGATGACGCCTGCCTTGGAAGCCACGTAATTCGGCGCAACCTTGAGTCCCCCGACTTGCCCCCCCATTGAAGCCAAATTGACGATCTTTCCATAGCGCGCCTTTTGCATGTGAGGAAAGACCGCACGTGAGCAAAGTTGCACGCCTTTCAGATTCACATCGAGGACACGATCCCAGTCCGATTCTTCAACTTCCGGAAGCGGCGAGAAATCGCCGATGCCGGCATTGTTTACCAGTATATCGACCCTGCCGAACCGTTCGATCGCTTCATCGACCATTGCCACGACGGATTCCCAATTTGCCACATCGACTTGCAGGGCAATTGCCGATGCTCCCGCGTCGGTTAGCTCCTGGGCCGTTTCTTTAGCTTGTTGGTCCTTGATGTCGGCTACGACGATGCCGGCGCCCCTTTGCGATAGCGTCCTGGCTATAGCAGCGCCAATTCCACGCCCGGCGCCGGTTACTATCGCGGTTCTTCCTTGCAGCTCCACACTCGGCCTCCGTTCCTATAGGGGATAAGCCATCATAACACCGGTCAGAACGAAGTACAACGAGTGGAAGACTAGGCATTATCTCGAAATCACTTCTTCCCTGTCGTCCGACCGTTTGCAGTTCGTTGACAGAGGTCCGAGTGAACAGTAATACTGCCCCGAAGCAAATCAGATGAAAGGGGACACGGAATGAGAATTGTAGTTACCGGCGCAGCCGGTTTCATCGGTAGTAGGTTAGCGGCGAAGTTGCTCGAGTTGGGACAGCTGAATCTGGATAAGAATGAAGCAAACCCGATAGAACACCTCACGCTATTTGACGTCGTGGAGCCGCAGCAGGTTCCGGACGACAAGAGGGTCGAGGTCGTAGTGGGTGACCTTTCCGATAGCGATAGTGTGCGGGAAGTGTTTAGCAAGGACGTCGACGCAGTGTTTCATCTAGCTGCGGTTGTGAGTGGGGCAGCGGAAGAGAACTTCGAACTGGGTTATCGTGTCAATATGGACGGTACGAGAAATATTCTCGAAGCCGCTCGGTACCATGGCAACAAGCCCCGCATCGTCTTTGCCGGCTCCAGCGCAGAATATGGAGGTGCGTTACCCGATGTGGTGCCGGATACGTTCTATCTCAATCCACAAAACTCCTATGGGATCCAGAAAGCTTGTAGTGAGTTGCTCGTAAAGGATTATAGTCGAAAGGGTTTCGTAGACGGGCGAGTACCGAGACTGCCGACCATCATCGTTCGTCCGGGAAAGCCCAATAAGGCTGCGTCGTCCTTTGCAAGTTCGATTATTCGGGAGCCTTTGAACGGACAGGAAGCTGTGTGCCCGGCATCCCCCGAGTCGGGGATCTATGTGTTGTCTCCGCGGCGGGTCACGGACAGCTTCATTCACGCAATGGAACTCCCGGCACAGGAGTTTGGTGTGGACCGGGGGTTCATGTTACCCGGTGTCAGTACTACCGTCGCTGAACTCGTGAACGCTTTGGAGCGAGTGGCGGGTGCAAAATATACGGCTCGTATTCGCTGGGAACGCGATGAGCGAATCGAGCGCATTGTAGCAGGCTGGCCTCCCGACTTCGAGGCCGCGCTGGCTAAGAAGTTGGGGTTCGAAGCGGACAAATCCGTGGACGAGATCGTCCGTCAGTTTATTGACGACGAACTTTCGGGAAAGCCGCAATAACTGAGTTCGGGCCGTGCCGGCTCGAGGGCACGGCCCGAAGTCCATTCTTGTCTTCTTGGCACCTTGTCCGAACGCCGTAATTCTCCGGGCGCCCAGGACTAGGAAAGTAACCGCTGTATGCTCTTCGCCATGGAATCGAGTATCAACCAGCAGGACGTTGCGCCGGCATCGAGAACGCCCTTTGAGCGCTCCCCGAGGCGGGCCGACCTACCTTTACGGGCCACTAGTTCCTTTGTTGACTCTTTTCCCTCTTCCGCGGCTTTTCGCATTTCCTCTAAGGCTGCTGCAAATTCCTTGCCTTCTCCGCGAGCAGTCCGAAAGGCCGCAAGGGCGGGATCCAGGGTATCTACGAGGGTTTTGTCTCCTACCTTGGCCTCTCCGAGATCCTGAATCTTCTCGTATGCCGCTGAAAGCATTTTCTCAAATGTCTCGGCGGTAATCTCGTCGTTTTCTCCGCACTCCCGGCCCATTGCCTTGAACACGGAGCCGTAGAGTGGACCCATGGCCCCCCCGATTTCACTCATCAGGGTTTTACCAAGCAACTTCAGACTATCGGCTAGAGTTTCCTCCCCAGTCATGCGTTGCTGGGCCAACTGGAACCCCTTCGCCATGTTAATGCCGTGGTCGCCGTCTCCAACTGCACCGTCTACTTCGCTGAGGTAGCCCTTGTTTTCCACAATAGTGGCGGTGAGGTCCTGCAGAATAGACGAGCCTTTGCTGTTCGGGAACGATTCACTCATTGGGTAAAGCTCCTTCGAAAGACTACAACTGACACTGTTTCAAGCCCATCGAGTAACACTCAGCGTCGACGAGCTCTTTTAGCTCGTCGTCCACCCGCATTATCGTGAGAGTGATGCCCATCATGTCCAATGACGTGAAGAACTCTCCGACGTAGGGGCGATACACGCTCATTTTGTGTTCCCCGGTCAGAAGTTCCTCTACCTTGTTGTAGAAGATGTATAGCTCCATCAATGGAGTAGCCCCGAGACCCGAAACAAGCACTACGACTTCGTCGCCAGCTTCGAACGGAAGATCGGGCAGAATCGTTTCGAGCGACATCTGCGCCATTTCATCAGCAGTAGTAAGATCGGTAACTTTGATGCCGGGCTCTCCATGATGCCCAATACCGAACTCCATCTTGCCGGGTTCGATAGAGAAGTTTGGTTTGCCGACGCTCGGGATCACGCACGGAGTCAAGCCGATGCCGATACTTCTCGTATTATCGACAGCTTTCTGAGCAACGCGGATGACTTCATCAAGTGAGCCACCCTTGGCAGCCATGGCACCGCCAACTTTCCACATAATGACCTCGCCGGCGACACCTCGACGTTCGGCACGTTGTTCCTTCGGTGCCGACGGTACGTCGTCATTCGCAATGACGGTCTTGACCGAAATACCTTCGTCTTCAGCGTCTTCAGCCGCCATCTTTACGTTCATCTTGTCTCCCGAGTAGTTCCCGAAGAGGCACGCGACGCCCTTTCCGCCGTCGGCGGCTTTGAAGGCTTCGAGGAAGGCGTCGGCACTAGGAGAGGAAAAGATCTCACCCACCGCAACGGCGTCCACGAGATTCTTCCCGAGATAACCGACGAATGCCGGTTTGTGTCCCGATCCACCGCCGGTGACGATCCCGACTTTGTCGCTGATTGGCGCATGAACGTACTTGAGTACCCGTGGATGGCCGGTTGTTGAAACAATGTCGGGATGAGCCTTCGGAAAGCCCTTGAGATAATCGGGCACTACTTGATCCGGATCATTGATGATGCGTTGCATTAGTATTTTCCTCCTCTCATCTTAGTCCACGGCGCAATTACAGTTTACAACCAACGCCTGCGGTAAGCATAAACTTACGATCTACGGCCGGAACTGCGGAATTGAACTGTTTGTGCGAACTTTATAACACGCAAGCCCCTATTCGGCAATCCACCGTGCTGTTAGGTCACCGGGGCTCGTGTTGGCTAAGCCGAGAGAACGAGTGAGCCTCCGCGACCGAGGTCCTCCGGTTGCGTACTTAAAAACAATCGTATACAATGGTACTCTCACACACCACAGCCGTATGAAGGTAAAAGGTCGGAAACGCTGTTGCCCGCTGAGGCAGGGCCCTATCACCTGCGGGCTACGGAGGACATATGAAGAGAGAACAGCTCGCCGCGGACTTCCCTTGGTATAGGATGAGTTCATCAAAAACAGACATAAAGCGGCTTGGTAAGCGAAATGCCGCTCGTATCATATTTCAAATGCATCTCATTAACTCGTTCGAGAATGAGCTGCTGCGCCTCAAGGACAATGGCTGTGTGTGGGGCCCGGTTCACACCAGTGTGGGACAAGAGGCCGTGGCTGCAGCGTCGCTGAGCGCACTGAGAAGCGCGGACAAAGTGACCGCAAGCCACAGAGCGCATCACCAATTTCTCAGCAAGGTTTTCAATTATACGGTCGAAGAGAGTTGGGACCCGGTATCTCAGGAGTTGCCGGAGCGTACGCAGAACATCGTCAATCGAGCAATGGCCGAGATAATGGGTCTCAAGCCGGGATTCTGTGGTGGCCGCGGTGGCTCGATGCACCTCCGATGGGAGGAAGCCGGGTTTCTAGGGTCGAATGCGATTGTTGCCGGGGGAATCCCCCTTGCCACCGGAGCAGCCTTTGCTGAACAGAAGCTCGGGTCTGATAACGTCGTAGTCTCTTTTTTCGGCGACGGGGCAGTGAATCAGGGAGCGTTTCACGAAGCCCTGAACCTTGCCGGTTTATGGAAACTTCCTTTGATCTGCCTAATTGAGAACAATGAGT
>CAZNRF010000169.1:0-7354 GCA_964575075.1 uncultured Spirochaeta sp.
AGTTCGAAAAAGAGGTGGCCCGGCTGCCCCGCGTAACCGGGGATGGTGCACAGCTTCACCCTTCGCCCAACCTGGCCCGGATTCTCGCCAAAGCCGAATCGATTTCCCAGGAGATGGGTGACACCTACGTTTCCACGGAGCATATGCTGATCGCGGTGCTTGAGTCCCCCGATCGGGCCGCGGAAATCTTCAAGAACCACGGCGTTACCGCGGAAGCCGTGCGGGAGGTGCTTACCACCGTCCGCGGCGGAGAATCCGTAGACAGTCAGGACCCCGAGGGCAAGATGAAGGTTCTCGAGAAGTACACCAAGGATCTCACCGCCCTGGCGCGTCAGGAAAAGCTCGACCCGGTGATCGGCCGGGACGAGGAGATTCGCCGGGTGATGCAGGTGCTCTCTCGACGTACCAAGAACAATCCCGTACTGATCGGTGAGCCCGGAGTGGGCAAGACCGCGATCGCGGAAGGGTTGGCCCGGCGTATCGTCAGTGGAGACGTGCCGGAATCGTTACGCAACAAGCGCCTCCTGGCGCTGGACTTAGGCGCGCTTTTGGCGGGGACTAAGTTTCGGGGAGAGTTTGAGGAGCGCCTGAAGGGTGTGATAGAGGAGATCGCCAAGACGCAAGGCGGGATTATCCTGTTCATAGACGAGCTCCATACCCTCATGGGTGCAGGCAGTGCGGAAGGTGCGATGGACGCCAGTAATCTCCTGAAACCGGCTCTGGCGCGGGGCGAACTGCGGGCGATCGGCGCCACCACCCTGGACGAGTATCGCAAACACATCGAGAAGGATGCCGCCTTCGAGCGGCGCTTTCAGACGGTGTATACCGATGAACCGAGTGTGGAAAGCACGGTGGCGATTCTCCGGGGCTTAAAGGAACGGTACGAAGTGCACCACGGGGTGCGTATTCGTGATGATGCGATTCTATCGGCTGCGACGTTGAGTGATCGCTACATTACAAACCGATTCCTTCCGGATAAAGCGATTGACTTGGTGGATGAAGCGGCGAGTCGCATGAAAATGGAAATCGAGAGCCAGCCCACGGAACTGGACCAACTGGAGCGGCGCATCCTGCAACTGGACATCGAGCGGCAGGCGCTCAAGAGTGAGACCGAGAAGGCAGGTAAGGACCGGCTGGCCAAACTGGAAGAGGAACTGGCCAATCTCCGCTCGGAACGGGACGAGATGCAGTTGCGGTGGCAGAACGAGAAGGGCGTCATCGACCGGATTCGTTCCTTGAAACAGGAGTTAGAGCAGCTCGCCATCGAGGAAAAGCAGCAGGAGCGCGCCGGAGACTTGGCGCGGGCCGCGGAGATCAAGCACGGGCTGATTCCAACCAAAGAGCGGGAACTCACGGAATTGAGTGATCGCTTGCAGGAACTGCAGGGTGAAAACTCGCTCCTCCGGGAGGAGGTCGGCGGGGAGGATATCGCCCGGGTGGTGTCCGCCTGGACGGGCATCCCGGTGAGCAAGATGATGTCCTCGGAGATGCAGAAGCTGCTGGAACTGGAATCGATCATGGAAGAGCGCGTCGTAGGACAGCCACGGGCGATCCAGGCGGTGGCCGATGCGATTCGCCGCAATAAGTCCGGTATTGGCGACGAGAACCGGCCTACCGGGACGTTTCTGTTTCTCGGGCCCACCGGGGTGGGAAAGACGGAGCTTGCCAAGACGATCGCCGGCTTCCTCTTTGATGATGAACGGGCCCTCACGCGGATTGACATGAGCGAGTATATGGAACGCCACGCCGTGAGTCGGCTGATTGGAGCTCCTCCCGGCTACGTGGGATATGACCAGGGCGGACAGCTGACCGAGGTGGTCCGACGGCGGCCGTACTCGGTGATCCTCTTCGATGAGGTGGAGAAGGCGCATCCCGATGTGTACAGCGTGTTCCTGCAGCTCCTCGATGAGGGGCGGCTGACCGATGGCCAGGGGCGCCTCGTGGATTTCCGCAACACGATCATTATCATGACCAGCAACATCGGCAGCGATCTGATCCTCGGGGCGGAAGACCTGGAGTCTATCCGACCGCAGATTCAGGAGCGCCTCCACCAGGCGTTCAAGCCGGAGTTTCTCAACCGTCTTGATGAGGTTATCACCTTTAATCGCCTCGGCCGGGAGCAGATCCTTCGGATTGTGGATCTTGAGGTGCAGCGACTGCAGCATCGGCTGTCGGAGCGTAAGATCACGCTGGAGCTCACCCCCTCCGCCAAGGAGCATCTCGCGGATCTCGGTTATGATCCGGCGTTTGGTGCTCGGCCGCTGAAGCGGGCGGTTCAGGCCTACCTGCAGAATCAGCTGGCCCGGGAGTTGCTGGCCGGCTCGATCGATGACGGCTCACACGTCCGCGTTGTTCGGAGCGATGGAGGAGAACGGGAGTTCGACTTTGAATCGCTGGGGGCGGCCGCGGCGGCGGACGTCACGTAACATCTCCGAACACGGTAGAATTCCCGTGGTTTGACCCCGGTCGTGAGACCGGGGTACTCTCCCTGCTATGGCCAAACTGTGGGACAAAGGGTATGAGCTCGACGCCGTGGTTGAGCGCTTCACCGTGGGACGGGACTATATTCTGGACCGGGAGCTGATCCCGTCCGATTCAGCGGCCAGCATCGCCCATGTGCGGATGTTGGCAGCGGTGGGTATCGTATCCCAGCCCGACGCCGCCCGGATCGAGGAGGAGCTTCGCGCCATCGCCGGGGACGGCGCCCGGGGAGAGATTGTCATTTCTCCAGGCGACGAGGACTGCCACACGGTAATCGAGGCGCGCCTCATAGATCGGCTCGGTGAAGTGGGCAAGATGGTCCACACCGGACGGAGCCGAAATGATCAAGTCACCGCCGCAACGCGCCTCTACACCCGAGAAGCATTACTGGATATCTTCGATGCCGCTTCTTCCCTGGTAACGGTGCTACTCCGCCGGGCGGAAGAGGAGGTGGCTACCGTCATGCCGGGGCGTACGCATCTGCAGATTGCCATGCTCTCCAGCTTTGGGTTGTGGCTTGCATCCTGGGCCGAGCAACTCCTCGATGATCTGGAGTTTCTCCGCACCGCGGCGCTCCTGAACGATCGAAATCCGCTGGGTTCTGCCGCGAGCTACGGTACGCCGCTGGCGTTGGACCGGGAACTCACCGCGGAGCTGCTCGGTTTTGGGCAGGTTCAAAACAACGTCCTGGCGGTGCAGCACTCCCGGGGGTCACTGGACGGGCGCATATTGGAAGCGCTGGCGGGGATCGCAACAACACTGGGCCGGATGGCCCAGGACCTCATCCTTTTCTCCCTTCCGGAAGTTGGATACGTGGTTCTTCCCGAAGAGCTGTGTTCGGGTTCGAGTATCATGCCCCAGAAGCGCAATCCCGATGTCCTGGAACTCTTGCGCTCTCGGGGTGGGATCGTTGACGGATATGCAATGCAGTGCCGCAACGTGGTCCGTAATCTCCCATCCGGCTACAATCGGGACCTTCAGGATACCAAGGAGCCGCTGCTGCGAGGACTGGCCACCGTGGAGGAATCGGTGGTGGTCGCCACCACCCTCATGGAACGAGTTCAGCCTGATCGGGATCGGATGCGAGGGGCGCTGAATAGCGAGGTGTTCGCCACCGACTACGCCTACCAGCTCGTAGAGCAGGGGATGCCGTTTCGGGAGGCGTATAAACGGGCGGCCGCTGACTACGCCCAGCAGGCGCTCCCCGACCCTGAAGAGGCACGGCTTCAGCGCCGGTCCACCGGTACTCCCGGCGCCCTCAACGTGGAGTCACCGCGACAGCGACTCACGGACCAACACCGCTTCTGGAACGCCCAACGCACGCGGCATGCTGAGGCAGTGCGCGACCTGCTGGGCTCCGTGGAGCGAGTCAGGCCCGCCGGCGAAGGGCGGCATAACTGACGAATGCCACCACCGTAAGCAGGTAGGGAAGGGCGAGAAGAATCGTCGGCGGAATACCCAGCACCGATTGTGCGCGCACCGCCACGGCATCGATCGTTCCAAAAAAGAGCGCCGCCACCGCCAGTCCCAGGGGCGACCGATATCCGAGATACACAATTACCAGTGCGATCCACCCCCGGCCGGAGCTGATGTTCGGCAGGTAGACGCCGAGGCGCAGTGCCAGCAGTGCGCCGCCGGTTCCCGCCAGGGCGCCACTGCCGAGCAGCCCGATGAGGCGATATCGCTTGACGCCGACGCCCTGGGCGCGCAGCCAATCCTCCTGTTCTCCGGCGATGCGCAGGCGCAGTCCCGCCACTGAGTGGTACAGCATGAGGTGAACCGCCACCAGGATGCCCAGGGCGATGAGGATCACCGGGGCCGGCGTAATGCCGCTTCCCTCGATACGCACCGATCCTCGAGTGCCGAAGAGGATTTCCGAGAAGAGCGGGGCCGCTCCGGCTGCCAGGAGATTCAGGGCAAGTCCCACGATAAACGGGTTTGCGTTCCACCGCAAAGAGAACTGCGCGAAGAGCAGCCCCAGGAGCATCGCCGACCCGGCTCCGAGCAGAATCGCTGCGGGAACCGCCGCTCCCAGTTGGATTGCGGCGATCGCGGCGAACGCTCCGGTGGTGATCATGCCCTCAAGCCCGATATTGAGGATCCCTCCCCGCTCCGACAGGAGTCCTCCCAAGGCGACGATGAGCAGAATCGCCCAACTCTGCATAATCTGCGGCATCATACCGAGTCCTCCTGGGGTGAGACGATCTTACGGCGCCGCCGATGGGCCAGAACCTGGGCCGTCACAAAGAGAAACACAACCGCCTGCACAATGGATCCCAATTCCCAGGTAGCTTGATTCTGAATCACCGCCGCTCGAGAACCGGCTTCCAGAAAGGCGAAGAAAACCGCTGCCGGGACGATCAGTCCGGGGCGGTTTCGAGCAATCAGTGCCACGGCGATCCCGTTCCAGCCGAGCCCCCCGGAGAACTGGACGATGCTCCGGTGATGAACGCCCATGACAAGGACCGTTCCCGCCAAGCCATGAAGGAGGCCGGAAAGTGCCATGGGGACGATCGTGTAACGTCCAACGGACATGCCCGCATAGCGTGCCAGTCGGCGATTGTACCCAACGATCCGCAGCTCATAGCCGAACAGTGTCCGCTGGAGCACAAACCACAAGACCAGTACCGCCAGTAGCGCCCAGAGCATCCCGGTGTTGAGCGTGGACGGTGGTAGCAGACGGGTCAGGTGGGCGGCTTCGGGAATCTTTGGGGTTGCCAGAAGGTTACTACTCTGGTCCCGCAAGGGCGCGACCAAAAGGTAGTTAAGTACCGGCGTGATCGCCGCGGAAAGCAAGAAACTGGTGATCAGTTCATCCGCGCCGGTGGCATGGCGCAACCATCCGGAGAGTCCCCCCAGTGCGGCGGCCGCTCCCGTCGCCAGTACTATCGCCGTGACCGCTGATACGGGGAGCAGAACCAGCACGGATGAGGCGATAACCGCCGAGAGATAGACCTGTCCTTCACCCCCCAGGTTAAACACACCCGCCCGAAACGCGATTACCACTCCGGCGCCGGTAAGGATCAGCATCGTCGCTCGGGATAGCAGATTGCCCAGCGCGTATCGGTTGGACCATGGGCCAAGCAGGAACGTTCCGAGGGTGTCTCCCGGATCCTCTGCCGTGAATAGAATCACGAGCAGCACGGTGATCAAGGCGGCTAACGCGGCCAGAACGGTGCTCCAAGCTGCCGGGCGAGGCTGGTTTACCGGCATCCATGCTCCCCGTGTGCAATACCTGCGAAGGCGCGGGCGATCTCCTGTTCCTGGTCGGCGGTGAACGTCCCCGCCAACGAACCATCGTGGAGGACGTAGATCGTATCTGCCAGAAGTTGGGAGGCCTGTATACTCGAGCTCAGAACAACTACCGCGCTACCTTTGGCGGCAAGGTCTGCCAAGAGCTCCTTCAATGACAGTTGGCTCTGTAAATCCAGGCCCGCAGTGGGCTCGGCGATAATGCACACCGCGGGGTTTCGATAGAGTTCGCGGGCGAGAATCAGCTTCTGAATTGTCCCGCCGGATAGCGCCCACAACGGTTGCACCTGAGACACATGGATGCCGAAGGTATCGAGCAGACGTGTGGTTATTCCTTGGGCACGGTGGCTGGTCCGAAACCCCTTGGGATGAACGGTGGCTCGCTCCTGAAGAATGGCGTTTTCTTCCACACTCCCGGAGAGCGCAGCGGCACTGTCAAAACGATCGGAGGGAACAAACGCGACGTTTCGTCGGCGAAGGCGGGCGGGATCAACCCGGGGGTTTAATCGACGGTCTTCCACCCGAATCGCTCCCGCCTCGAGGATCGCCTCCCCCGTGAGGTACTGCTCAATGAGATCCAGGCCGGACTCCCGAACACCGGTGATGGCGGTTATCGCACCGGCTCGTACCTCGATACTCAGCGGCCCCAGGTGCCGGGCGGTGCGTGTGTTATGAATAACCGCATGGTCGCACCGCAGAACGGCCCCTTGGTGCTTCGCCGGAACCGCATCAGGTTCAATCGGGGCGTCGGTAGATACCTTAATCTCGGGGTCAGCACAGAGGGCCTCTTCAGGTGTTGGGGATCCCAACGATCCCGGGAGGATATCGCCGAATAGAATCGTGGCGAGTTTCTCCGGAGAGACCGGAGCGGAGAGGGGAGAGCGCGTCTCTCCTTGAATCAAGGGGGTCACCCGGTCGGCGATACTACACACCTCGGTAAGGTCGTGGGAAATGTAGAGAACGCTGTGGTCCTCATCACGGAAATGTCGCAGGGTGTTGAGAATCGCCGATTGGTCGGTAACGGTGAGCCCGACGGTGGGTTCATCCAGAATCAGAACCTCCGGCTTCTGGCTCAGGGCGGCCAACAGCGCTGCCAGCCGTATTTCAGTGGCGCCCAGCTCTCCCGCCGGTTTCGTAAGGTCTAACGCGATATCGTAGCGCTGAGCGATCGCTTCGATCTCCGCCAGTCCCCGGCGACTCGCCAGGAAGGGGCCCCATCGCGGCTCATTCCCCACGATCAGGTTCTGCCAGACCGGCAGATGTTCGGCGAGTCTCGGGTATTGCGGCACGATGGCGAGACGTACCGGACGATTCTTCGTGGGATGCGTCCGATGAACGATTCCTTCGTCGGCCTCCTCAATTCCCGCGATAACCCGCACCAGCGTGGATTTCCCGGCTCCATTCTCACCTACCAGTCCGTGAATCTCTCCGGGCATGAGGGTGACGTTTGCTTTTGCAAGCGCCCGAATCGGCCCATACCAGCGGGCGACGGAGCTCACGGTGAGATATGCAGCCGCCATATCGGTACCGTTACTGACCGTCCTGATCAGGCATGTCCATCGTCAGTTCACCGGAACGCATCCGATCCAGGAGCTCCTCCATCTCTGCCCGAAGCTCGGCT